>JBJFEF010000176.1:3192-7253 GCA_051890435.1 Muribaculaceae bacterium | reverse complement strand
GGTGGCTGAATGTGCCGACTCGGCGATGCAGGCGGCTGTCGATCGCTTTGCATTTCACCCTTCGCTGCGCTATGGCTCGGTGGGTGTGTGCGTGATGCGCATCGACTCGGGCACAGTGGTGGCGGCTCACACTCCCGATGAGGCTTGCATCACTGCATCGACGATGAAGACGGTGACATCAGCCACGGCGCTTGAGCTTCTGGGCAAGGATTTCACTTTTGGCACGAAGGTGATGGCTGTGGGGAAAATCGACCGTCGTGGCACGCTGCACGGCAACGTTGTGGTGCGCGGAGAGGGCGACCCGACGCTTGGTTCGCGCTACTTTGCCGGGCATGGCTCGATAGTTGATTCGATAGTGGCAAAGATGCACGAGCATGGCATACACAAGGTTACAGGTAGGGTGATTGTGGATACGTCGGCAGTGCCTTATCCTCCGGTGGGAAACTGCTGGATGTTTGACGACCTGGGCTACGACTATGGTGCCGGCTGCTTTGGTGTGTGCTTTGCCGACAATGTGCTGAGAATTTCGCTCGACTGCTCGGGCGATGAGCCTACCGACATCAGAGTGGAGCCTTTGACCACGCAGCTTGCAGTGAACAGCCGCATCAAGCTCTACAACCATGATGAGAAAATGGATGTGAGCTATGTGGAGGCAGTGCCCGACTACGACTTGCCTTCGCTCACGTTGTGGGGTGGGGCGCGACGCGATGCCAAGCGCTTTGAGCAGACGTTTGCCAATCCGGCACCCTACTATACGCTTGAGGATAGTGTGCTGCGCGGACTTCGCCATGCTGAGATTCAAGTGAAGGACAAGGCGTTGCAGCCTGAAAAAATCGAAGGCGACACGCTCGTGCTGGTTGATTTCCGTTCGCCGCTTTTGCCCGAGGTACTTAGCTCGCTGCTTTACAGGAGTGACAATATGTTCACCGAGATGACACTGCGGGCTGTTGCTTCAATCGATGGCAATCAGGCAACGATAAAGAATGGAGTGGCACGAGTGCAAGAGTTGTGGAAGCAGAAAGGTGTGGATTGCACGCCGCTCTTTATGCGCGACGGCAGCGGGCTCTCGCGCAACAATAAGGCGTCGGCGCGATTCCTGTGTGAGATGCTGCGGCGGGTGTATGCCGACCGCGACTCACTGGGTTGTGATTTCTCGCAGCTGCTGCCTGTGGGTGGAGTGAGCGGAACACTGAAGTCGCTTCTCGGCAAGACTCCGCTGTGTGGAAAAGTGGCGCTGAAATCGGGCAGCATGAGCGATGTGCAGTGCTTCACGGGTTATTATCCTGCCGACAAGCCCGAATACACGGTGACTATACTTGTGAACAACTTTGTGTGCACGCGAGCTGAGCTTCGACGCAACATCGAGCAGCTTCTTGTGGGGCTGTTTTGGCAGGGAAAATGAATTTTGTAGCCTTTTTAGCGATTTTTTGTGTGGAATATGCGTGTGTTTTGGAAATAAATAACTACGTTTGCACAATCATAAGTGAATTTTAGCAATATGGAAGATGCTATAAAGAATATTATAGACAAGACTCTTGAGCTTGAAGGATTGCTGATGCTTGCACAAAGCAGGAGCGTAAGTGGAAACGCCGATGCGCTTCACCGCTTGATTCTTGCCAAGAAGGATGAGGTGGCGCAGCTTGTGGACTCGACATTCGGCGATGTTCCTGCGAGTGAGCCGGAGCCTATTGATGAGCCGGAAGATCCCATTATCGAGGCACCTGAGGAGGTGGTTGAAACGGTGATAGAGCCTATTGTTGAGCCGGAGCCGATCGCAATGAGCGAGCCGGTGGAAGCACCATTTGAGCCGGTGGAGGAGCCGGTGGAAACTCCTTTAGAACCCGAAGTGAAGCCATTTGAGCCGGTGGAGGAGAAATCGGGCATTTTTGATGATTCGATTGACGATGATGTGCAGCCTGCCGATGAGGAGGATGCTCCACTCGATGAGGAATATGAAGACGAAGAAGACGATGATGATGAGGTGCTCGACGATGACGACGACGAGTCGCTCACTCTCGATGAGGCACTGCAGCGTAGCATGAGCCGCGACCTCCGCAAAGCCTTTTCGCTCAACGACCGTTTCCGCTATCGCCGCGAGCTCTTTGGGAACAGCGATGTGGAGATGAACGACACCCTCAACCTGGTGGAGACGATGCACACCTATGCCGAAGCCGAGGAATTTTTCTATGGCGACCTTGAGTGGGACAGCGAGTCGCCCGAGGTGAAAGATTTTATGGCTGTGATCAGAAATCATTTCTATAATAAGGAACCATAAATTTTTGCTACAGTCTCACACAAGGGAGAAAAGAGGGGATAGCAATAATTGACAGAAAGGATAATAAGCACACAAAGTAGATAAAAACGGATTATGAGTGGAAAACTCTATATAGTGCCCACGCCTGTGGGAAACCTCGATGACATGACGGTGCGTGCCATCAACACTCTGCGCGATGCCGACTGCATCCTTGCCGAGGACACCCGCACCAGCAGTGTGCTGATGAAGCACTTTGGCATCACCACCCGCATGCAGAGCCATCATAAATTTAACGAGCACGACACTTTGCCTTCGCTCATTGAGCGGCTCGAAGGCGGCGAAGTGATTGCCCTGGTGAGCGATGCCGGCACACCTGCCATCTCCGACCCCGGATTTCTGCTGTCGCGAGAGTGTCGCAGGCACGGCATTGAGGTGGAGTGTCTGCCGGGAGCCACGGCGTTTGTTCCGGCAATCGTCAATTCGGGCTTGCCGTGCGACCGCTTCAGCTTCGAGGGCTTCTTGCCGCAGAAGAAAGGACGAGCCACACGCCTTGCCTCGCTTGCCGAGGAGCCACGCACAATGATATTCTACGAGTCGCCGCTCAGGCTTGTGAAGACACTCGAGCAGCTTGCAGCCACCTTTGGTGCCGACCGCGAAGCCTCGGTGTGCCGCGAAATATCGAAAGTGCACAACACCACCCACCATGGCACCCTCGGAGAGCTTGTGGCAGAGTTTACTGCCACTGCGCCACGCGGAGAAATAGTGATAGTGGTGGCAGGCAAAGCAACTGAGGCTGCTGCAAAAGTGGATAAGTATGCCGATTTCAAGCAGAAGAGCGCCATAAGGGAATGAAGCGTTGGCACGAAATTTGCAATACTCCGGAAACAGGAATATAACAATTATTCAAAATAACAAAAAAACACTCAGAGAATTATGAAAAAGTCAGTTCTAATGGTTGCATGTCTGGGTCTGTCGGCCCTGATGGCTTGCACAGGCAGCAAGAAAGAAGCTGCTGATGAAGAGAACGCACAAATCACGGAATTGAGCGATTCGCTCCAGACTGTGAATGCCGAGAAAGACAGCCTTATGGCTCTTATGACCGAGATTAATGAAGGAATGATCCAAATTAAGGATATGGAACACATTCTCACTACAAGCAATCTTGGCAGTGAAACCACCGACAAGAAGGAAGAGGTTAAAGCCAATATCGTGGCAATACAGCAAGCGCTTGAGTCGCGTCGCAAGAAGCTTGAGGCACTTGAGTCGAGGCTGAAGAAGTCGTCGGCCTACACAGCCAGCATGAAGAAGACAATCGAGAGTCTGAAGTCGCAGATTGAGTCGCAGGAGACCACAATCGCCGGATTGCAGGAAGAATTGCGCAAAGCCAACATTCAGATTGAAGGCTTGAACGTGCGCGTGGATTCGCTCTCGCGCGTGTCGGAGGACGAGCGCAGCAAGAAGCAGCTTGCCCAAGAGGAGGCTACGCGCCTTGCCAATGAGCTTAACACTTGCTTCTATGTGGTAGGTTCGAAGAAGGAGCTGAAGGATAACAAGATTATTGAGAGCGGTTTCCTTCGCAAGACCAAGATTATGGAGGGAGACTTTGAGAAGTCGTATTTCACCAAGGCCGACAAGCGTTCGCTTTCGGTGATACCGCTTCACTCAAAGAAGGCAAAAGTGCTGAGCAAGCATCCCGCCGACTCCTACGTTATCGATGCTGATGCACAGGGCACGAAGACGCTGAAGATCAAGAATGGCACTCGCTTCTGGGAGATGTCGAACTTCCTCATTGTGCAAATCGACTAAT
>JBJFEF010000176.1:0-3092 GCA_051890435.1 Muribaculaceae bacterium | reverse complement strand
AATGGCACTCGCTTCTGGGAGATGTCGAACTTCCTCATTGTGCAAATCGACTAATGCACCTTCGCTGCAAGGCGGTGTGAGAGAAAGCACTCTTGTCATTGCAGCAAGGCGGTGAGAGAGAAAGCACTCTTGTCATTGCTGCAAGGCGGTGTGAGAGAAAGCACTCTTGTCATTGCTGCAAGGCGGTGTGAGAGAAAGCACTCTTGTCATTGCTGCAAGGCGGTGAATAATAAACCTTCAGACCCTTTGCAGCAAGGCGGGGAATGATAAGTGAACGGAAAAAATCGGAGAACCATGCCTCACAGGGCTGATTCTCCGATTTGTGTTTTCTATTGTGTTTAAAAAAGGATTAATCGACGTGCAAAAAATTGAGTCTTAGAGCAGCGACTCGGGGTCGAGGTTCTTGCTCTCAATGTCTTTGAAGTAGCGGTAGGTGCTCACTTTCAGCTCCATGCAGGCATCTTCGTCGGCAACGATAACGGCCTTGCGGTGAAGTTGCAGAGCGCTGATGGTCCACATTTGCGACACAGCACCTTCCACGCCATGCTGAAGGGCCCGAGCCTTGTTGTAGCCGTTCACGATGAGCATCACGCTGCGGGCATTCATGATGGTGCCAACGCCCACGGTGAGAGCCGTCTTTGGCACTTTGTTCACGTCGTGGTCGAAGAAGCGAGAGTTGGCGATTATGGTGTCCTGGGTGAGGGTTTTCTGTCGGGTGAGAGAAGTGAGCGAAGAGCCCGGCTCATTGAAAGCGATGTGACCATCGGGGCCAACGCCTCCCATAAAGAGGTCGATGCCACCGTAAGATGCGATTTTAGCCTCATAGTCGGCACATTCCTTCTCAAGGTCTTCGGCATTGCCGTTGAGGATGTTCACATTCTCCTTCTTGATGTCGATGTGACCGAAGAAGTTGTTCCACATGAAAGAGTGGTAGCTTTCGGGGTGATCTTCGGGAAGGTTGCAATACTCGTCCATGTTGAAAGTCACCACATTCTTGAACGATACCTTACCAGCCTTGTTAAGCTCGATGAGGTGGCGATACATGCCCAGAGGCGAGCTGCCGGTGGGGCAGCCGAGAACGAAAGGCTTTTCGGGAGTTGGGTTAGCGGCATTGATTCGAGAGGCTACATAGTTGGCAGCCCATTTCGAAACTTGTTCATAGTTTGGTTCAATAATTAGTCTCATAGTTTTATGTAGTTGTTTGAAGTGTTATTTGCAGTAATAAGGAGCAAGATTTATGGGAGCAAACAAATGGCGCCTCGGAGCATCGGCTACAATAAGCAAATGCGCATCCTACCCTATGCAAAGGTAGTGAAAAAAGTGGTGATAACCACACAAAAAATAGAAAAAAGGAGCTTTGTCTGAAAAATTAGGTAAATTGGTGGAGATAATGTAAAATTTTTAATAAAAAATTGACCTTTTTTAGCCTTTAATTGAAAAATGTTTTCTACCTTTGTAGTGAAAAACGTGGGGACGTTGTTAAATAAAATTTATGTTATCAATTCATAATTTTAGTTAATTGTGTTTTTTAATATAAATTATTGTTGTACGTTTGCACAAAAATTAAAGGAATAGTGATGAAAACTAATCTCAGTAGTCAAATCAAGCTGGTAAGAATCCCGAAGCGCTACTATGCTCCATCGAGTGAGATAGAGCAAGCATCGTTGTCGCGTAATGAGAAGATTTACACTCGTATATTTGAGACGAGCGATGAGGGCGCAGAAGTGGTGGCAAAGAACATTGCCGAAGCCATCAACAAGGCAGTGGCACTGAAGGGACAGTGCAATGTGGCACTTGGTGCCGGCGACAACACGCTGCGCGTGTATGCCATGCTTGTGGAGCTCTACAAGAAAGGCGTGATTGACTTTGAGAAGGTTGTGGTGTTCAATGTGGGAGATTTCTTCCCGATTGATGCAAGCCAATCACCGAGCACTATTGCCCGACTCAAGAATGTGCTACTCGATAAGGTGAACGTGAAAGCTGAAAACATTCACACCTTTGGCGACAAAGACACCCTTGAGGATATACATCAATATTGCAAAGACTATGAGGCTGAGATAGAAGCCGCCGGAGGAATCGACCTCCTCATCTGCGAGCTTGGAAAGCTTGGCACACTGGCATTTAATGAGCAAGGATCTAATGCAAGTTCGTCGTGCCGCCTTATGCTGCTCAGCCCTGAGAATAGGCAAGCCATAGCACAGTCGTATCACTGCGACAATGTGCCCACCACAGCCGTGACACTCGGCATCGCCAACATACTTGCAGCCAAGCAGGTGGTGTGCCTCGCCTGGGGTGAAAACTATTCGTCGCTGGTGCTCAACACCGTGGAGGGAAAAATCAACGACCAGACGCCTGCGTCGTTCCTCCAGATGCACCGCCATGTGAGCATGAATATCGACCTGCCCGCTGCCGAGCGCCTCACCCGCATCAGCCACCCATGGAAGGTGACATCGTGTGAGTGGACCGACAAGCTCATTCGCCGCGCCATCGTGTGGCTCTGCGAGCAGACCGGCAAGCCCATTCTCAAGCTCACCAATAAAGACTATAACGACCATGGACTCAGCGAGCTTCTCGCACTCTATGGCTCGGCATATAATGTGAACATACGCATCTTCAACGACCTTCAGCACACCATCACCGGATGGCCGGGAGGCAAGCCCAATGCCGACGACTCGAATCGCCCCGAGCGAGCCAATCCCTATCCGAAGCGCGTGATAGTGTTCAGCCCTCACCCCGACGACGACGTCATCTCGATGGGCGGCACACTGAAGCGACTCGTAGATCAGCACCACGATGTGCATGTGGCCTATGAAACATCGGGCAACATTGCAGTGGGCGACGAGGACATGATGCGCTATGTGATGCTCATGGACCGCATAGGCGACCGATTTGGAATCAACACCGACGACTATCGCCGCCTGAGCAACGAAATACACGGCTTTATCAACAAGAAGCACCCCGGTGACATCGACATTGATGCCGTGCGCTATCTGAAAGGGAAAATTCGCCAATGTGAGGCTACAACAGCATGCTACTATATCGGCGTGAAACCTGAGAACATCCATTTCTGCGAACTTCCGTTCTATGAAACC
>JBJFEF010000175.1:2855-7279 GCA_051890435.1 Muribaculaceae bacterium | reverse complement strand
AGAATCCGCAGAAGTTTTTGAACACGAATCACACGAATTGGACGAATTTTGGCCGTACTCCCGGGGTGGCGGGTTTTGGCCTCACGCAGAATCCGCAGAAGTTTTTTTGAACACAAACCGGGCGAATCTCTTTTGGCTCTCACGAAGGGTGTGAAGGTGATTGGTCGGTGAAGATAATTTGTTTCAGCCATATTCACTTTGTTACCGATTCTTTATTTTTATGTAATTTTTTTGTTATGATGCCTGATTAATTTTGCACCCGAAAAAATGAGTGTAACGATTCATTTGTTATTGCGCCAAATTACAATTAGAACTAAGTAAATATAAGTGTGTAAAACTAAAAAAGCTAATCAAGTATGAGAGGAATCAAGCATTTTGTGCTCGTCACAATCCTATTCACATCAACAATTCTATGTGCTTCTGCCGCCAATATCATCAATGAAGAAGGCACGGGCTGCATCATAGGACGCGTAACCGACAATTCAAAGAATTCACTTCCGGGAGCATCAGTTGCTATCGCAAATGGCTTGGGGGTAACCAGTGACTCCAACGGTAATTTCCGCCTTGCCAATCTAAAGCCGGGCACATATACGCTCACAATATCCTATGTGGGTTATCAGCCGATAACAAAGACGGTTTCAATCGGTATGGGCGATGAATCATGCTTCGACATCGTGATGAAGGAGGGCGTAAATCTCGACGAAGTTACTGTAACGGGAGTTTTCTCCAATCAGCGAAAGGCGCTGCAAATGCAAAAAAGCGCTATGGGTGTTACCAACGTGGTATCGGCCGACCAAGTAGGCAAATTTCCCGACTCAAACATTGGCGACGCTCTAAAGCGCATCAACGGAATAAATGTGCAATACGACCAGGGCGAGGCTCGTTTCGGCCAAGTGCGTGGCACAAGCTCCGACCTCACCTCGGTAACCGTCAACGGCAACCGCCTACCATCGGCTGAAGGAGACACACGCAACGTGCAGCTCGACCTAATCCCTGCCGATATGATTCAAACTATCGAGGTTAATAAGGTGGTAACAGCCGATATGGATGGCGATGCAATAGGCGGAGGCATCAACCTCGTCACCAAGAATCATCCCACACACCGCATTCTCAATTTCACTGCATCTTCGGGCTATTCATGGATTAGCGAGAAGCCACACTGGAATCTTGCAGGCAGCTGGGGCGACCGATTCTTTGGACAACGCCTTGGCATAATGGCAAGCGCCTCCTATCAATATGCTCCGGGTGGATCGGACAACACCGAGTTTGAATATGTAGAGAAGAAGGGCGAAATTCAGCTCAAGGAAGCTCAAGTGCGCCAATACTATGTAACTCGCGAACGCCAAAGCTACTCGCTTGCCCTCGACTATAAATTCAACGACAACCACAAGATATGGTTTAAAGGCATCTACAACCGCCGCAACGATTGGGAAAACCGTTATCGCATCAGCTACAAGAAGCTCAACTCGGCACCCAAGGACCAAAGCATCGTTATTCAGACTAAAGCCGGGTCAGACAACAACAAATCGGCTCGACTGGAGCGTCAGCAGACAATGGACTTCACGCTCGGTGGTGAGCACTTTGCCGGACCTCTCGCCATCGATTGGGCCACAAGCTTTGCCCGAGCCTCTGAAGATCGCCCTAACGAGCGCTACCTTGGCGTGAAACTTAAAGGCAGCGACGACTTCAACATAGGTGCATCAATTGTAGATGCAGGCATGCGTCAGCCCTATTCTTCAATCGAAATACCCTCATTCACCGAGGGTAAATGGAAAATCGACGAGTTTACCAACTCCGACCAGTCAATCAAGGAAAACGAATGGAAAGAGCGCATCAACTTCTCTTTACCCCTCTCTACCGGTGACTTTGCCAACACCCTGAAATTCGGCTATAAATACACCCGCAAAGAAAAAAGCCGCAACACCGAATACTTCGACTACTCTGACAACGCCGATAAGTATATTCCCGATTGGAAAACCACTACCTCACAGCAAGTGCGCGAAGGATTTATGCCAGGCTCACAATACCCCATAGGAACCTACTTCACCACGAAGGAATATCTTGGAGCAATCAATTTCGACAAAGCCGATGGCAAAGAGCTTCTTGTGGAAGAAGCCGGAAACTACAAAGCCACGGAGCAAATACACGCTGCCTATCTCCGCTTCGACCAGAAGCTCGGCAACAAGCTCGACGCCACCCTCGGATTGCGCATGGAGCATACACGCTTGCTCACGAGTGGCGTAAACTACATGATGGATGCTGATGAGAACGAATCACTCACCCCAACAGGCGACTTCAGCAACAATTACACAAATCTTCTTCCATCGCTTCTGCTAAAATACAAAATCGACAAGGACGGAAACATCCGTGCCTCGATAACCAAGTCGCTTTCTCGCCCAAAATACTCGGCATTGATTGCTAATAAAAGCTTTAATATCGCCGATATGGAAGCTACGATTGGCGACCCGACAATCAAGCCTACTACCGCTTGGAACTTTGACATATCAGCCGATTACTACTTTAAAAGCATAGGTATGGTGAGTCTCGGACTGTTTTACAAAGACATCAAGAATGTGAATGTGGAGACTCTGGGATACTACACCGGTGCTGAACTCGGCATTGCCGGCAACAATGAGCAATTTGAAGTGACTCAAAACATGAACGCCTATGACGCACGCATCTTTGGCGTTGAGGCTGCCTATCAGCGCGACTTCGGCTTCATCACTCCCGATCTTAAATGCATAGGCTTCTATGGCAACTACACTTTCACTCACTCCACTACTCGCAACTACAACCCCCGACTTGGAATCACCGATGCCGATGGAGTGAAAATGGCAGGTTCGCCCAAGCACTCGGCTAATGCTTCGCTCTACTTCGAGAAATGGGGCATCAACATGAGGCTTTCCTACAACTATGCATCGAGCTTCATCGACCAAATGAACACCGGCAGCCGTGCTCTCGACCGCTACTACGACAATGTGAACTACCTCGACATCAACGCTTCCTACTCTTGGGGTCGCAAAATACGCTACTCAATCTTCGCTGAGGCCAATAATCTGCTCAACCAGCCTTTGCGATACTATCAAGGCGTAAAAGACCGCACCATGCAAGTGGAATACTATGGCGTGAAGCTCACAGCCGGTTTCAAAATCAACCTTTAAATAGTTATTCATAATTATGAGAAGTTATATCAAGTCAATATTCTTTGCTGCTATTGTTGCCTTGCTGCCTTGTTCGGTATCGGCACAGTCGGCTAAGCAATGGAAACAGCTAAAGAGCGAAATCAACCTGTTCATGGCTAACGACCTTGGCCGTAACGGATATTACGACCAAAAAACAATCGCAGGAACTATGGGCGAAATGGCTGAAGCCATAGGTCCGGAAAGTATCATTGCTGCCGGCGACGTGCACCACTTTAATGGTGTGGCGTCAGTGTCGGACCCGCTGTGGCTCACCAACTATGAACTCATCTACTCTCATCCCGAACTGATGATTGACTGGCATCCCATACTCGGGAACCACGAATATCGCGGCAACACAGGTGCCGTGCTCGATTATTCAAGTGTCAGCCGCCGGTGGGTGATGCCTGCGCGATACTACACTCGCTCTTACAGCCACAAAGGCACGTCGGTGAGAGTGATATATATCGACACCACCCCTCTCATATCGAAATATCGCACCGACAGCATTGTTTACCCCGATGCATGCCGACAAGATGCCAAAGAGCAACTGCGGTGGATCGACTCTACCCTCACTGCTGCCACCGAACAATGGGTGATAGTGGTGGGACATCACCCAATCTATGCCCAGACTGCAAAAGCCGACAGCGAGCGAACCGACTTGCAGCAGAGTCTCCTGCCGATATTGCAGAAGCACAGCAATGTGGCAGTGTATGCCTGTGGGCACATCCACAACTTCCAGCATATCACTCACAAAGGCGATAACATCGACTATGTGGTAAATTCAGCAGGCTCTCTTGCCCGCAAAGTACAGCCCTGCGAAGGCACTCAGTTCTGCTCACCATTGCCGGGTTTCTCGGTGATTGCCGCCGATGCCGAATCGCTCAAGTGGCATTTCATCGACAAAGACGGCAACGTGATTTACACATTCACAAAAAAGCGATAATTATTTAGGTTAGTAGTATTATTTAAGAGTTCACTGTTTTTCTGTAGTTTGAGGGAGGCATCAATCGCGGTGTTTCCCTCTTTCTATCTCCTCGCTGCTCTATGTGGTGGGAAATGTATCTTTTTTGGGGGTGAGATGGTGTTTTTTCACGGATTATGTGTATTTTTGCAAAAATTATGCGTTTGCCCTGCAGGGGGCGGCATTGCTGCGCTCGCCGCGTCGAGAGAAACTGGGGGCGGTGCTTGCTGCGCTGAGGGGAGCTTTGGCGGGGCGGATGTGTGGTTTTCTTGGAGATTAAC
>JBJFEF010000175.1:0-2755 GCA_051890435.1 Muribaculaceae bacterium | reverse complement strand
GCTGCGCTGAGGGGAGCTTTGGCGGGGCGGATGTGTGGTTTTCTTGGAGATTAACGAAGTTTTTTGGAAATATCAATTAATATAGATTGCAGTGAAGAAGATTCTGGCTAATTTATTGAAATATCTCGTGCCGGTGATAATCGGTGTGGGTCTGTTTTATTTCCTCTATGCTAATGTGAATGTTGAGGAGATGAAGCGCGTGATTGCGAGTGATGTTAATTACTGGTGGTTTCTGCCGGTGATTGTGGTGAGCACGTTCAGCCACATTTTCCGCGCTATGCGGTGGCGCTTGCAGCTTCGTGCGATTGGAGTGGATGCTCCGCTGAGTGCGCTTGTCAATTCGATTTTCGGCACCTATGCCGTGAATCTCATTTTCCCGCGACTGGGCGAGGTGTGGCGCACGGGCTATATTGCCGACCGCCAGAAGGCTTCGTTTACCACCGTGCTTGGCTCGATGGTAGCCGACCGCTTGAGCGACACGGTGACGGTGCTTTTGCTCACAGTGTTCACATTTTTCTTGGCTCAGGATGCTTTCATGGAGTTTCTTTCCACTTATCCGCAAATCAAGGACGGGCTTGAGGGTATGCTGAAGTCGCCGTGGCTGTGGCTTGCTGCTGTGGCTATGGTGGGGGCACTTGTGGCGCTGTTCACGGTGAAGACGCAGAATGGCTTGATAGTGAAGGTGCGCACTATGGTGCTCAACTTGTGGAACGGATTTTCGGCTATTGCCAAGATGGAGGGCAAGTGGTGGTTTTTGCTCTACACTGTGCTGGTGTGGGGTTGCTACTATTTGCAGCTCTATATTGCCACGTTTGCGTTTTCGTTTACTGCCGACTTGGGCGTGGTGCCGATATTGGTGCTGTTTGTGCTTTCGAGCATTGGCATGGGAGTGCCTACTAACGGAGGTCTTGGGTCGTGGCACATTGCCATTATCTTTGGACTTTCGCTCTATGGCGTGGGCGTGTTCGACACCCGATGCTTCGACAGCAATGCTTCGGCATTTGCCATGCTGGTGTGGGGTGTGCAGACGGTGCTGCTCATAGTGCTTGGCATATATGCTTTTGTGACGATGCAGATCGACCGCAGCCGCATCAAGAGCGGCAAGACGGTGGTGCACACTTCGGGCGACGGAATGAAGCTGTGATGCAACTTTTTAGAGATGATATACGTTTTTACTATACAGAATGATAACGATAGATTCAAGCTATGAGTGAGGAGAATGATTATTTTGATGAGGAGTTTGTGGTTGACGACAAGAAGAACACAAAGCAGGAGAGCGCCGATGAGAAGGAGCTTCGCGAGCTCGAGAAGGTGACTATCAACATGAAGTATAACTGGCTTCGCACCACTGCAGCAGTGGCTGGTGCCCTTGTGGTGCTTGGCGTGGTGCTGTGGGTGTGGATGCTGTTCTGGGTGCCGGTGGTGAGCGAGCAGGAGCAGGTGGGCTATGTGGATGAGGTGCGCTGCGAGGGTCGCATTTTCAAGACCTTCGAGGGCAAGATGCTCACTGTGGGAATGCTCTATGACTCGGTGCCCGACATCACGCGCGAATTTGAGTTTTCGATCGACAACGACAGCATTGCCCGCGACCTTATGCGCTTGCAGAAGACGGGGCACAAGGTGGCTATCACATTCAAGGAATATGACACCACGCTGCCGTGGCGTGGCAAGAGCAAGCGAATTGTCACTGCCTTTGAGGAGCGATAGGTTGCCGCTCGACGCTACACAATAATGGCGATGACTCATTGCGACACAATAAAAATCGCGACACAATAATGGCGATGACTCATTGCGTCACAATAAATAATCGCGACACAATAAAAATGAGAGATTGACTATGATAATTTTCAACACTACATATCACGTTGCCGACAGCCACGAGCGCGAATTTGTGGAGTGGGTGCGAGGCAGCTACATTCCGCAGGCGGTGCAGTGTGGCACGCTCACGCAGCCGCAGCTCACGCTCATCATGGGGCGCGAGGAGGGCAGCGACGGCAACAGCTATTCGCTGCAATTCCATGCACCGAGCGTTGATGCTCTTGAGGTGTGGTATCGCCGCACCGGAGCGGCTCTTGTGGCAGAGATAGAGCGCCGTTTTGGCACTCATGTGGCAGGATTTTCCACGCTGATGCAAAAAATTGAGATATAATGCCTGAACTGAATGACTACGACCGCATCATCATAGGTATCGACCCGGGAACGAATGTGATGGGATATGGCATCTTGGGCATCAAGGGGAAGACTCCCTCGGTGATAGCTTTGGGTGTGATAAAGCTCAGCCGCTTCGACGACCACTATATGCGCTTGCACCGCATTTTTGAGCGTGTGCTGGGGCTGGTGGAGCAGTATTTGCCCGACGAGATGGCTATTGAGGCGCCGTTTTTCGGCAAGAATGTGCAGTCGATGCTGAAGCTTGGCAGGGCACAAGGGGTGGCGATGGCGGCAGCTTTGCATCGCGACATCCCCATACACGAGTATGCACCGCTGAAGATAAAGATGGCAATCACAGGCAATGGAGGCGCCTCGAAGGAGCAGGTGGCTGAGATGCTTCGCCGCATTCTGAATATTCCCAAGGAGCGAATGCCTGAGTTTCTTGATGCAACCGATGCACTTGCGGCGGCATTGTGCCACTACTATGAGTCGAGCAAGCCGTTGGCGCCCAAGGGATGCAGCTCGTGGAAGGAGTTTATCGCCAAGCATCCCGAGAAGGTGGGGAAGAGGTGAGAGGTGAGAGGTAAGAGGTAAGAGTGGAGAG
>JBJFEF010000174.1:1199-7300 GCA_051890435.1 Muribaculaceae bacterium | reverse complement strand
TCGTCGATGTAGCCATATTTAGCGGCGTTGTAGGGGTTGCAGAAGAGCTTGTTGTATTCTGCTTCCTTGTCGGCGATGAACTGAGCGTAGTCGTCCATAATCTTCTTGGCTTCGTCGGCCTTTCCGGCTTCCTTAGCTTCTTTAGCGGCAACTTTGGCAGTCTTAGCTTCCTTGGCATAGAGCACCTCGGCAGCACCGGCAGCGCCCATAACGGCGATTTCGGCAGTAGGCCAAGCGTAGTTCATGTCGCCACGGAGTTGCTTGCAGCTCATCACGATGTGGCTACCACCGTAGCTCTTGCGCAGTGTTACGGTAACCTTAGGCACAGTAGCTTCGCCGTAAGCGTAGAGGAGCTTTGCACCGTGGAGGATAACAGCGTTGTACTCTTGTCCTGTACCTGGGAGGAAGCCCGGGACATCAACGAGTGTAACCAAAGGAATGTTGAATGCGTCGCAGAAGCGAACGAAGCGTGCAGCCTTGCGCGAAGCGTTGCAGTCGAGCACTCCGGCGAGATATTTAGGCTGGTTGGCAACGATACCAACCGACTGGCCGTTGAAGCGAGCGAAGCCCACGATGATGTTCTTGGCGTAGTTTGCCGACACTTCGAGGAACTCGCCGTTGTCGATGATAGCGCCGATGACGTCATACATATTGTAAGCCTGGTTGGCAGCCTCGGGGATGATTTCGTTGAGAGAATCCTCAAGACGGTCGATCGGGTCGGTGCACTCTACGAGGGGAGCCTCTTCGAGGTTGTTTTGAGGGATGTAGCTGAAGAGCTTGCGGATGATTTTGATTGCTTCTTCGCCGTCTTCGGCAGCGAAGTGTGCGACACCCGACTTAGAAGCGTGGATTTCGGCACCACCGAGAGCTTCTTGAGTAACGTCTTCGCCGGTAACGGTCTTCACCACCTTCGGGCCGGTGAGGAACATGTAGGATATTCCCTTAGCCATGATAGTGAAGTCGGTGAGTGCAGGAGAGTAAACGGCACCACCGGCGCAGGGGCCGAGGATAGCCGAGATTTGAGGCACTACGCCCGAAGCGAGGATGTTGCGCTGGAAGATTTCGGCATAACCACCGAGGGCGTTGATACCCTCCTGGATGCGGGCACCACCCGAGTCGTTAAGACCGATAACCGGGGCTCCGGTCTTCATAGCCATATCCATGATTTTGCAGATTTTCTGCGCCATAGTCTCCGAGAGAGAACCACCGAAGACGGTGAAATCTTGAGCGAAGACGTAAACGAGGCGACCTTCGATAGTACCGTAACCGGTAACAACGCCATCGCCGGGATAAGATTTCTTTTCCTGACCGAAGTTGGTGCAGCGGTGGCGCACAAACATATCAAGTTCTTCGAAGCTACCCTCATCGAGGAGCTGTGCTATTCTCTCGCGAGCAGTGTATTTGCCCTTTTCGTGCTGTTTTTGAATGGCTTTTTCGCCACCGCCGATGCGTGCTTCTTCGCGCAGGCGGATCAGCTCTTGTACTTTTTCAAGTTGACTACTCATGTCTTAGTTTTAAAGAGTTTTTTATTTGTTAGGGTTCTCGCAAAGTTCGGTAAGAGCTCCGCAAGTAGATTTCGGGTGAAGGAAAGCGATGTTCAAGCCCTCAGCGCCACGGCGAGGAGCCTTGTCGATGAGACGGCAGCCCTTTGCTTCGGCCTCGGCGAGTGCGTTGGCAACGCCATCTTCTACAGCGAAAGCGATGTGCTGAATGCCGCCACGACCGCCATTGTTGGCAATAAACTTGGCGATAGCGCTATCTTCGCTTGTAGCTTCGAGGAGCTCGACCTTAGTTTGACCTACCTGGAAAAATGCGGTTTTCACTTTTTGGTCGGCAACTTCTTCGATTGCGAAGCACTTGAGACCAAGGATGTTCTCATAATAAGGGATAGCCTCTTCAAGGCTTGTTACGGCTATGCCCACATGTTCGATATGCGAAATATTCATAACTTAAAAAGTTTAATAAAAAGTTTTTTGTTATATAGTTGTTAGTTTAGTTGCGTTTTGTGCAGTGGGTGCAAAAACTGCATTGCACACCACTTTGCAAATTTACTACTAAAAAATCAATTGCCCTAACCATTTTTGAAAAAAATAATGAGTAGAGTGTAGTAAAAGTGCAGAAAAAGGTGGATTGCAACCAAATTTGTGGAAATTAAGGCAAAAAGGCCGGAGGAGAGTTTCGGTCAGAGATTGATTATGGTGATATTTGGGTTGATTGCTTTGAGTTGGTTGATGAACTTGGTGCGGTTGGCAGGGGAAATAATCAGAGGCATTGAGCTTTTCATCACTTTGCGATCGGAGAATGATAAGGCTATGCGCTGAGTTAATGATGTGGCTGGAGCGCTGAGAATGGAACGTGTGGGGCTGATGCGGGCTATCATTGAGATGGGATATTTGCCCGATGTGAAAGCGCAGTGCACGGTGAGGGTGTCGGCATCGATTGTGTAGTAGGTGGTGAGGAAAAGGTAGATTATGGTGATGACAGGGAGTGAGCCTATAGCTACACTGATGATGCTGAAATCGATGATGGCAGGCATAAAGCAGATGGCAGTGATGATGGCTATCATGGTGCAGGAGCTGCTGTCGATGACCGAACGATAGGTGGTGGAAGTGTGCATGAGTGGCGTTTTCATAAAAAGGACAATCCCGGGAACGAGGTAGCCGGGATTGTCGTTATTGTTGATTGTGTTGTTTGCTATTTGGTGATTGTCACGATGAGAGTGGCAATGGAGATGAGAGTACCGATAGAGCTGAGTGTGAGGCTGAGTGCGGGTGGAATCGACCAAGAAGAACGCGCCTTCGAGGCATTGGGCTGCACATAGATCACATCGTTCTGCTGCAGGTTGTAGTAGGGCGAAAGAATAACTTCCTTGTCGTTAAGGTTGAGGCGGTGCACAGAGCGCTTGCCATCGGCATCGGTGCGGATGAGCATTATGTTTTCGCGCATACCGGTGATGTTGAGGTCGCCGGCAAGAGCGATAGCCTCAAGGATGTTGAGGTGCTCATTGGTGGCGGTGTAAACGCCCGGGCTGCGTACTTCGCCGATTACCGACACCTTGAAGTTCTTGAAGCGAACATCAACGCCGGGCTTGTCGGTGATGTATTTGGGGTAGATTTCGTTGCAGATAAGCTCTTGTATTTGCGTTTTGTTCATGCCACCGATTTTGAGCTTTCCGATAACGGGGAACTCAATGTCGCCATTGTCATCAACAATATAATATGTATTGCGGTTGGTGTCGTTGCTGTAGTTGGAAGTGGTTCGAGTGAGCTCGGTGACGAAGCTGGAGCGATTGAATGGGCGCACAGCGTCGATGTTGTAGCTCATCACGGTGATTTCAAGAAGGTCACCGGGCATAACACGAGGCTCGTTGTTGGCAGCGATTTTGTTTAATTCTTCTTGTGGTATCGTCTCGGCATCAATCATATAAGGCACTTTCTTTTGCGAAGCACAACTACCCAAGAGGATAATCAGGGTAGAAAGAATCAAAGCTATTTTATTCTTCATACTAAATTTTATTTTGAAAAGATTTTAATACACAATTTCGTGGCAAATTTACAAAAATTTTTCAGTGTAGCATAAAAATTAGCGGTTAATATTCCTAACTTTGCAAAAAAACTTGAAAATAGATGACGAAATGAGCGAAATAGAGACGCATCCTTTTGAACCATACGTGCCCGTAGGGGCAAAGTTTTTGTTTCTCGGCACCTTTCCGCCGAAGCCCGAGAAGTGGTCGATGGAATTTTTCTATCCAAACAAAATCAATGACATGTGGCGCATTATGGGGCTGCTGTTTTATGCCGACCGCGACCACTTCTGGGGCGCTCGGGAGCGCCGCTTTATGATAGAGCCGATTATGCGGTTTCTCGACAGCAAGCACATAGCGATGTATGACACTGCGAGCCGAGTGCGAAGGCTCAAAGACAATGCCAGTGACAAATTCCTCGACATCGTGGAGCCGGTGAACCTTGATGCTCTGCTTGGCAATGCAACTGCAATAGATGTGGTGGTGACTACCGGAGAGAAGGCTGCAAGTGTGGTGGCGCAGCTCACCGGCAGTGCGGTGCCCGCAGTGGGGGAGTGTGTGGAAGTGACGGTGGCAGGAAGGCGTGTGCGTCACTACCGCATGCCATCTACGTCGCGAGCCTATCCGCTTGCGCTTGAGAAGAAAGCGGCAGCCTATGGGGCAATGTTCGGTAGAGAAGGTGTGGAAATAATGCACGATGCGAATAATCCGGCAGAATGACTATTGGATATATGTTATCACGGCACACGGCAGAAACAATCTACCAAAGAAATTTTTCTTAATGCTGCCGGGGTGAAATCTCGTGGATTTTATATACATTTGCAGAAAAATTGACAATTGACTTTTTTATGGACGTATTGACAATCTTTCAGTGGTTTCAGGGCAATCTCAACTATGGCACAATCACGCTGCTTATGGCGATAGAAAGCTCATTCATCCCATTTCCGTCGGAAGTGGTAGTGCCTCCGGCAGCATATTTCGCGATGGAAAATCCCGACTTGAACATTTATTTAGTGTGGACGTTTGCCACGCTGGGAGCGCTAATAGGTGCAACAATCAACTATTTCCTGGCATTGTGGATAGGGCGCCCGCTGGTGTATGCGTTTGCCAACAGCCGCTTCGGGCATATTTGCCTCATTGATGAGGCAAAAGTGATGAAGGCCGAGGCATACTTCGACAAGCATGGTGCCATATCGACATTCCTCGGCCGCCTGGTGCCTGCTGTGCGACAGCTGATTTCGATACCCGCAGGATTGGCACGTATGAACTTTGGCACTTTTGCTCTGTTTACCACACTTGGAGCGGGAATATGGAACTGTGTGCTTGTGCTCTTGGGATACTGGCTTCACACATTTGTGCCACAAGATGAGCTGATAGGTCAGATAGAACACTACAACCACTACCTCACCATGGCGGGTTATGCCTTGGGTGTGATAATCATAATTTTCCTTGCCTATCAGGGCTTGAAGAAGACTCCAAAACAACAGAATAAACAAACTGAAAACTAAGGAATAATCATGATAGTATCTCCCTCATTGCTCTCAGCCGACTTCGGCAACCTCAACAAAGACCTTGAGATGATTAATGCGAGTGAAGCCGACTGGCTTCACATAGATGTGATGGATGGCGTGTTTGTGCCCAACATCTCATTTGGATTTCCGGTGCTGAAATATGTGCAGAAGGTGTGCCGCAAGCCGCTTGATGTGCACTTGATGATAGTTGAGCCACAGAAATTCATCAACGAGGTGAAGGATTGCGGAGCCGAAACAATGAATGTGCACTATGAGGCTTGCACCCATCTTAACCGCGTGGTGCAGCAAATAAAGGCAGCCGGAATGAAAGCCGGCGTGACGCTGAATCCTGCAACGCCGGTGTGCATGCTTCGCGACATACTGCACGACCTCGACCTGGTTCTGCTCATGTCGGTGAATCCGGGATTTGGCGGACAGAAGTTTATTGCAGGCACATTGCGCAAGGTGCAAGAACTTCGATCGCTGATAGCCGAGACGGGATCGAAGGCAGTGATAGAAGTGGATGGAGGCGTGAACGATGTGACCGGAGCACAGCTGAAGGCGGCAGGTGCCGATGCTCTCGTTGCCGGCAACTATGTGTTTAAGGCAGAAGACCCCACTGCTGCAATTGCTACGCTCAAAGGGCTGTAGGATGAGGTGTAGGCTCTGCTGTGAGGGGTTATCGAGCGCGGTGGAGGCTCTGCTATGGGGGGCTATCGAGCGTGATTGAGGCTCTGCTGTGAGGGGCGAGATGGGCTAATTTGGGGATAATTTGAAAAAATTGTGCAAGAAAAGCCCGAAAAAGCTTGGCGCAAAAGAAAAAATTGATTACTTTTGCACCGCAAAACAAAAATGCAAGGCCAATAATTAAGGAAAGATGCCGGAGTGGCCGAACGGGGCGGTCTCGAAAACCGTTATACAGGTAACTGTATCCAGGGTTCGAATCCCTGTCTTTCCGCACGAAGTGAGCTAACTATCAGGTAGTTAGCTCACTTTTTTGTTTTTGTTTCTGATGATGCATGGATGATTGATGTTCGTGCATCGTCGTGGGGGAATGTGTGTAATCG
>JBJFEF010000174.1:0-1099 GCA_051890435.1 Muribaculaceae bacterium | reverse complement strand
GCTTGCCGGGTGGGGGAGAGTGGGGTGGAAAATTGTTCAGACTATTGCTTAGGATGTGATATTTATGTGTTTTTTGGTGCAAAATAAACAAAATTACCCATATTGTAAACGTTTTTACCCTATCGTGTACGCGCGATAGGGCTAATTTTGTGGTAGAATTTCGCAGGAGCTTAGAATAGGTTTCCAATCGTCGCAAATAACACCCAATCGGATGGAGATTCCGGACTGTGTTCTGAGGCTCTGATTGGGGCAACCGTAATGAGCCGGTGCGATGGCATAGAGCTGTCGAAGTGGTGGCGGGGAGGCGAGGCTTCGGCGGATAATGATAATTGAGTTTTTGTAGATATCAAAAATATTGACCAAAACCTAAAAAAGACTTTCATTTACTAATTAATTAACTTTTCGATTATGAAAAAAAGAAGTTTACTATTGGCAGCTGCTGCTCTTACCATTGGTGGGATGAGCGCAACTGAATTTGCCGATGGCATCACTCCGCTGTTGCCGGAAGGTGTGAAGATCAACTACGACCAGAACAAGCGCTTCTGGGGTCAGAAGACTCTGACTGTTGCAGGATCGGAAGATGGTGGTTATAAGGCTTTCTTTGAGGCAACCGACAGTGAGCATGGTGGCGAGCTGTGGGTGACCGACGGTACTCCTGCCGGAACTAAGCTTGTGAAGGATATCAATCCAGGTATCAGCACTTCGAATGTGTGCTGGCTCACACGCTTCAACGATAAGGTAGTGTTCTCAGCCGATGATGGAGAGAACGGACAGGAGCTTTGGATTTCGGATGGTACAGAGGCAGGCACTTACATGGTTGCCGACATTCACTTGCTCGAAAGCTCGAATCCTCAGGGATTCTGCCAGATCGATGAGAACCGCTTCACATTCTTTGCTACTGACCTCGACAGCGAGTCGTTTGCTGAAGAAGGTGCACAGCAGTGGCTCTGGATATCCGACGGAACAGAGGAGGGAACACAGCTTGTAGCACAGGTTGACTGCTACTTCCC
Source organism: Muribaculaceae bacterium (assembly GCA_051890435.1). Taxonomy (GTDB): domain Bacteria; phylum Bacteroidota; class Bacteroidia; order Bacteroidales; family Muribaculaceae; genus CALZFJ01. Next base: position 89 of record JBJFEF010000174.1, on the reverse strand, counting down.
CGGACGTGAGGAAATCAGCCGCTGGCCGACGCCGTGCCGCGTAGGCCGCAAGGTGTTCTTCAAGGCCGACGTTGCCGACAAGTCGCAGT
>JBJFEF010000173.1:0-2023 GCA_051890435.1 Muribaculaceae bacterium | reverse complement strand
ATACGGTAAGCAACACTACAATTAATGCCTATTATGCAGCACGTCGTGGTGCGGAGTCGATTGCTGAGGTCGTTGCAATTTATAGCAGTACAAGTGCCACAGGGTCATCTACATTGACTGCTACTACTACGAATGTAAATGTAACAAAGACAGAACTTCAATAATGAATTTCAATAACAGGATATTTTGATGCTTTTGAAGTGATTATCAAAGCAGTGAGGGGAGTCCGTACCTCTCAATTGACAGTCGATTTTTTTATTGGCACTACCACACAATTCGACACAAAGATCAATTAATTAATGTACGGAAAAGTGCAAAAGAGGTTCGCTGAGATGGCGAGCCTCTTCGTTTTATTACCCTGCAATATGCAAATTTTGGTTGTGGTTTACAGTTGCAATGACGAATTTTTGGGGATGTGATGATGGTGGAAATGTTGCGGGATATTGGAATCTTTTGCTAACTTTGTAGGCGATTATGGCTGTCTCTACTGTGTGGGGATAGGTGTTGGTCGCGTTTCTTTTTTTTGACTATAAAAATTTTTTTGTTGCGATGGAATTTTTCAACTCATTACTTGCGATGCTCAATGGTATGTCGCCTTATTTGCTGCTTGGCTTCTTGATAGCAGGTGTGTTACATTCGTTTGTGCCCGAATGGGTCTATTCGCGACATCTGGCAGGGAACGATGTGAAGTCGATTGTGAAGGCTGCGTTGCTTGGTATTCCGTTGCCTTTGTGCTCATGTGGCGTGCTTCCCACGGCGGTGTCGCTACGCAATAGTGGGGCATCGCGTGCGTCATCTACTTCGTTTCTGATAGCAACTCCCCAGACGGGTGTGGATAGCATAGCTGCTACTTATTCGCTACTGGGGCCTGCTTTTGCGGTTATCCGACCTGTTGCTGCACTTGTCACGGCAATGCTTGGCGGCTGCTTGGCGGCTGCCGTCGAGGGCAAGGTGGAGAGCACGGCGGTGGGTGACGGGTGTAATGGCGATTGTGGCGATGGGTGTGGCGATTGCAAGGCTGCCACGACGGCTGGCAAGTGCCTGGAGGCTTTGAAATATGGCTTCTTCGATATGATGAAGAGTATTGGCAAGTGGCTTGCCATCGGTCTTGTGGTGGCTGCTTTGATTAATGTGCTTGTTCCCGATGATTTTTTTGCGCGCTATGCCCAATATCCGATGCTTAATATGCTTGTGGTGCTGGCTGTGTCGGTGCCGATGTATGTGTGTGCAACGGGATCGATTCCCATCGCACTCTCGTTGATGATGAAGGGGCTGACGCCAGGTGCTGCACTGGTGCTGCTCATGGCAGGACCGGCGGCAAATTTTGCGTCGGTGCTGGTGATCAGGCGGTCGTTTGGGCTGAATGCCACGAGGGCTTATCTGGCTTCGATTATTGGTGGTGCGGTAGCATTTGGAATGATTGTGGATTATGTGTTGCCCGGAGAGTGGTTTGTGCCGCAGATGGCACCGGCGATGATACATTCGTCGGGTGGAATGAACGTGTTCCACACCATTTGCAGCGTGGCTCTGGTGGCAATGCTTGTGGTGGCACAAGCATCTAAAGTGATGAAATCAATGAAAATTAAAAATACAGTAACTACTATGACTAAGGAATTTAAGATTAAGGGGATGATGTGTGCGCATTGTCAAGCTAATGTTGAAAAAAACTTGAGCGCTCTGCCCGGTGTCACAAAGGTGAGTGTGGATTTGGCGAAGGGGATTGCCTATGTGGAGGGAGAGGTGGATTCGGATGTGGTGATAGCAAAAATCACCGAGATTGGCTATGAATATGTGGGGTGATGCCGTTACGGCATATTTTGTGCTCTGACGGAGCGCTTTTTTGTGTAAGTGATAGCACATAGTGCACCATGTGTGTGGAATGGTGCTGTTTTGTTATAATTATGTGCATAAATGGGGTGGAGTGGGCGCTTTTTTAATAAATATGTGACACTTAGGCTTAATTGGGCGCAAAATATTTGCTTTTGCGCTCAATTTGCACTACTTTTGCCACGACTTTAGCATT
>JBJFEF010000172.1:0-7306 GCA_051890435.1 Muribaculaceae bacterium | reverse complement strand
AAAGTTACAACAAAACACCCCTGCCACATTGTGGGGCAGGGGTGTCGCTATGTGTTGAGGCATTCAGGCGTTGCCTCGCTTTGGCTGATGAATTATTTCTTCACAAACTTCATTGTGGTGCGGTTGCCGGCAGCATCGGTGGCAACTGCCACATAGATGCCTTGAGCAAGGCTTGCCACGCTGAGAGTGTCGGCATTGGCTTTGGCAACGCACATACCGCCGATGTTGTAGATTTCGAGCTTCTGAGCGTCGGTGGCAATTACGTCGTTGCCCTTCACTGAGATTGTAGCCTTTGTGGCAACTACATCGTCAACCGATGAGCCCTTCACCACATTCACCTTCACTGTCACGGTGAGATTGCCGTTCACAGTCACGGTGATGTCGGCTTTGCCCTCGGCAACGCCGGTCACGTCGAATGCCACGAAGTTGCTCTCCTCAAGCACTACTGCCACTGTGGCAACCGACTCGTCGGATGAAGCAAACTCGATGCTGCTTATTGCTCCGCCCACTACGGTGATGCCGTTGCCCGACTTCTCGCCGGCGGTAACAGTCATTGAGCTGAGAGTAGCGTAGGCAGCAAAGGCGTTGTTCTCGAAGTAGAGGTAGGGGAGTGCTGCATCAACCCAGGGTGCTGTGGCATCGCTTCCGTAGGCATAGCCGATTCCCTCGAAGAAATCCTTGTTCATGTCTTCGAGCTTCTTTTCAGCACCCATTGGAGTGGTGTCATCGTTAGTCGATATGACTGCAATGCCATTGATAGTCATTGCGCTGTTGGCGTAGCAGTTCTTGATGCCTTTCTCGGTATATTGGCTCATGTCAAGGTCGTTGGCTGTGGAGCCTGCCACGCGGTTAACACCGATGCAGCGTCCTACGTTGTTAGGATCCTCTACTTTGATTGAAGTGAGTGCTGCAACGCAGTTTTCAAGCACGATGTCGCTGCCCTGGTTCCAGTCGGTAGCGAGAGTTCCCACGATGCCTCCTGCGCTATAGAAAGGATTGTCATAGTCCTGATATTCAGGAGCAGTGGCAACGAGTTTGCCGGTTGCGTAGCAGTTGGCAATCTTGATGCGGTTGGATGTTCCTGCGATGCCACCGATGTTGTTCTCGGCAGTGATATCCACGTCGGCGTGGCAGTTGGTGATAGAGCCATCGTTGGTGACAGCACCGGCATTACCGGCGATACCACCGATGGTGTTGCGTCCGGTAGCCTTCATTGTCACGGCGCAGTTGCTCACCTGTGTGCCGTTGCCGAGACGTCCGAGAATACCACCCACCTCGTTGGCTTGGTTGGAGATTACGTTAAGATTAGTCACCGAGCAGTTGCTGATTTTCGACTGGAAAGTGGCGTGTGCAACCACACCGCCAACTGTGGCAGCGTATGTTGAGTTCCAAGTGATTTCGGGGCAATATACGTTCACATTGTCGATTTCGGTTGCTACCACCTCACCGGCGAGAGGAGCCACCATGGCGTTGTTGTCGTTGCCGGTGATTGTGGGATAGATGATAGAGAGATTCTTGATGTAGGCAGGGTTGGTGCCATCTTCGCCGGTCACTGCGCCGAAGATTCCCACATTCTCTTTGTCGCTGCCGATAATGGCATTGATGATGTAGTGATTTCCGCCATCGTAGCCACCCTGAAGGTCAACAGGCTCCCAAGTTCCGTGCTCGTAGAGGTCGATGTCGGCAATCTGCTTGAAGTAGGCTTTCTGGTTGTTCTCCACTTGCAAGAGGTCGCCGATGCAAGCCACCAGATAGGGATCTTCTTTGGTTCCCGTTCCGCCCTGGAATTTGTTGAGGGGCAGATTGAAGAAATCCACTCTGAAGGTGTTGGCTGAGGTGTTTTGGTAAGCCACGAAGATGCTTGGGTGAGTGGTGCCGAGGTTGAGGAGCGAGCCGTTGCTGTAAGCGCCATCTACCTCATTGCCCTCAAACTTGCGGATAACCGAGCCGTCCTCATTGGCTATGCACAGCACGTTGTCCACCTTGCCCGAGCCGTCGGTGCGCTTGATTTTGGCGATGTAGATATATTCCATCTCATCGTCGGTGTCGAAGATGTAGGGGTTGAGATAGGCTGTGTAGAGAATCGGGGTGAACATCTCGCCGTTGGGACCGATGTTGAAGTAGGTGTAGTGGTCGAGTGTAAGCTCCTTGGTGTACCATGCCACCGACGAAATCACATTCTTCTGCTCATCCACGTCGCCCTGTCCCATGCCAATCACATACATGTAGCTGTCGCCGTGCTTCACGCGGTCGAAGTTGCTTGAGATGAGGCGGTCGTCCATTGTCGAAGTGAGCTTGCCCACTACCTCACACGAGGGGAGATTGACGAGCTCATAGTAGGGCACGCCTTCGCTGTCGCTCTTCAGGAGCGCCATCTGGTCCTCTTGACCCTCGATAGCACCAAGAGTGCGCCAGCTGCTCACGTTGCCGGCAATAGGCTTGATGATTTCGCCTTGTGCGTTATACACGTCGATATAGTAGGTGTAGGAGTCGCTTTCGGTGATGTAGTCGTAGGTGGCGAGCACGAGGTTGAGCTGGTTGTCGCCGGTGAAGTAGCCCAAGCTGATGTCGTTGTCGGAGAATACGTTGAAGGCATACATCAGCGGCATCACGCCGCCCATCTCCACCTCAGTGGTGATGCCGCCCACTTTCTCGTAGCTCTGGTCATACACCTCAACGATAAATTTGTTGTCCTCGTTGTAGGTGACTTCGCCGGTGTTCCAGTCGAAGCTCTTCATGAAAGGCTTCTCATAGTGCGAAAGCACATAGTAGAACTTGCCTCCCATATACTTAATGAAGAAGTTGCTACCGTCGGTGTAGTGAGTGGTGTCGTAGTCCATTGTGAAGGTGTGATCTACCACAGGGTTTGCACCCTCGGCATAAGTGCCTTTGCGGAGCACGTCGAAGCGGTAGGTTTGGGTTTCGCCGTCCTCATCGAGGTAGCACAGAGCAAGGCGCTCGTTCATCGACCAAGCGTTAGTGCCCTCGCTCACGAGCATTGCACCGATGGCATTGGGGTAGCTCACCACCTTGCCACCACCGTCGCTGCTATACACGTCGATGTCGCTTGTGGCAACACCCGGCGAAACGATGCGGTGCACATACACCATCACCTCATAAGTGCTGGTGTTGCGCTCGAAGAAAGAGCGGGTGATTTTGCCGAAGGGCGAAATCTGGTTCACCAGAGTCTCGTTGGGGATGTCGATTGTGAAATCCCACACCTTCTCGTTGAAGTCGTTGTAGATGGTGATTGTGGTGCTGCCATAATACCACTGGTTGTCGGGGTTCGTAGTGAACGTCTGCGAGTAGAACCATTCGGTTCCGTCAGGACCGATGAGAGTGCCCCAGCCGCCGGCACCGGTGATGCTCACTGCAGGACCGTCGCCCTCAGCCAATGGAGAAGCGAGCGATGGAGCGTTCATGAATTTTGCATTGCCAAAAGCCTTGTCGGGCTGCAGTGCGGTGAAGGGATGTGGAGCATTTCCCTTCATTTTTGCCATTTGACCGGCTGAGAGTGTGCGGGCGGCATTGCCCGAGAATCCCAATGCCACAATGGCAATGATAGAGAGTAGAAGTCTAAATTTGTTCATGAATAATTAATTATTGTGATGTAATTGATAAATTTGGGCGCAAAGTTACACTTTTATATCGACTTAGTTGCCATAGAGTAGGTTAATATTGCATAAATATCAGATTTTTGCTTTTTAGTAGATATGAGCTATCGGGGGTGTCGCCCAAAATCGCCCTAAAAAAGCTGAAAAAATGTGTGGGTGCAAGTGTTATGTCGCTGAAAATTGCTAATTTTGTAGTTGATTTAGCGAGCTGCACACCGACGGCTCGTAATGTGACTACAACGAAGCAATTTGCAAGCTATGAAGATATTCACTACCAAAGAAATAAAGGCTATCGACGCACGCACTGTTGAGCTTGAGAAGATTTCTCAAATCGACCTCATGGAGCGTGCTGCCACGTCGGTGGCTTACGAGATAATGTCGCGCTGGCGTGCCGACCGCCGCTTTGTGGTGTTTGCCGGACCGGGCAACAACGGCGGCGATGCCCTTGCCGTGGCACGCCTGCTGTGGGCTGAGGGCTACACCCGCATCGAGGTGTTCTTCTTCAATGTGCCGTCGTCGCGACTTTCAGATTGTTGCCGCATCAACCGCGACCGCCTGGTGGCTGTGGGTGGAATCGACTACACCGAGGTGGTGGGAGGCGAATTTGATCCTCCGGCTCTCAGCTATGGCGATGTGGTAATCGACGGACTTTTCGGCTCGGGCTTGATGGAACCCCTCAAGGGCGGTTTCACCTCGCTTGTGCAATATATCAACGACTCAAAGGCGTTTGTGGTGTCGATCGACACTCCGTCGGGACTGCTCGGCGAGTGGAACCTCGGCGACCGCCGCAACATTGTGCGTGCCGACCTCACCTTTGCCTTCCAGTTTAAGCGCCTCTCGTTCTTCTTTGCCGAGAATGCCGAGTTTGTGGGCGAGTGCAAGGTGCTCGACATTGCGCTGAGCCAGGAGGCAATGCGCAGCACGCGCAGCAACTTCTATCTGGTTGAAGACTATGAGGTGAAGAATGTGCTTCGCAGCCGCCCGCTGCACTGCAACAAATACAACTTCGGCAACATGCTCCTTGTGGCAGGCAGCTACGGAATGTATGGCGCAGCCGTGCTTGCCGCTCGTGCCGCTATGCGCTCGGGAGTGGGGCTTATGACGGTGCATGGTGCCTGCTCGGGTCACGACATTTTGCAAATCAGCGTTCCCGAGGCAAAATATGAGTGTGACCACGACGACTGGATTACCACCGACATCACACTCAATCACAACTACAACGCCGTGGCTCTCGGTCCCGGCATAGGCACCGACGAAAAGACCATCGACGCCCTCGAAATATTCCTCAAAAACTATCACAAGCCTTGTGTGCTCGATGCCGATGCACTCAACTGCATCGCCAAGCGCCCTATGCTGCTCGATTGCATCACTGCCAAGTCGGTGATAACGCCCCATGCTGCTGAGTTCGACCGCATTTTCGGCACCCACCACAGCGAGGAAGAGCGCTTGCGCCGCGCCATTGAGATGGCAAAGAAATACCAGCTCGTGATTGTGCTCAAGTCGCACTACACGATGACGGTGAACACCGACGGGCGCGTGTATATCAACAGCAACGGAAATCCCGGAATGGCTACTGCCGGCAGCGGCGATGTGCTCACCGGAATCATCGGTGCATTGCTCGCCCAGGGCTATGACTCTCGCACGAGTGCCGTGCTGGGCGTGTTTATCCACGGTGCTGCCGGAGATATGGCTTCGGTGACGCATGGCACCTATGGCATGGTGGCAGGCGACATAGTGAACAACATAGGTCAGGTGATACGCAACCTCATCAGCTAAACTGTGTAGCTCGCTGACAGTTATAAAAAACAAACGAACAATCATAATCAAAAGGATATAAGGAAATGAATCACATTCAATCACTTCTATCACTCTCTCTCATTGCAGCGTGCAGTGCCACGGCGGTAGCACAATCTACCCAGAAGCTCACTGCCGGCAAGCACAATGAGTATGGACTAATCTATTCACTGCCCGTGACACATGTGAGAATCACCGTGGAGGCTGAAAAGACCGTGCTCAAAGCGGGACCGTTTTTCAACTATGCCAAGAAATACCTTGGCGTGGATAAGGTGGTGGTAGCCGACTCGGTGAAGTGGAACATCAAGAATATCGACATCGACACCTATGGTGTCCCCGACCCCGACAGCCGCTACCTGATGCAGTTCAAGGCTGGCTCGGCTCCGTTCATAATCCTATCGAAGGAGGGTTTGCCTCTCGCTATCAACGAGGAAAATGTGGTGCCGCCGCTGCCTGAGAAGAAGCCCGTGAAGGCTGAGCCGGGCAGGCTCGAAAACAACAACTACGCCTCGTCGCTCCCCGGTGAGCTGCTTGCCGGTGAGTCGCTCTCGAAGCGTGCCGAGATTGCCGCCCGCATGATCTACAAGATACGCGAAAGCCGCACCAACTTTGCCACCGGCGAGGCCGACCAGATGCCGCCCGACGGCGAAGCTATGCGCCTTGCCCTCGAGCATCTCGACCAGCAGGAAGCCGACCTCATGGCTCTCTTCTGCGGCACTTCCACCACCGAGACTGCCGTGAAGACGTTTGACTACGTTCCCACAGGCGATGTGGCTAAGGAGGTGCTTTTCCGCCTCTCCGACTCGCAAGGCGTGGTGGACAAGTCGAATCTTGGCGGTGCTCCCGTGAATCTCTCGCTCACCATTCTGCAGCGTGGCGAGCTGCCCAAGGACGAGAAGGGTGAGGTGAAGAAGCTGCCCAAGGGTGCGGTGATGTATCGCATTCCCGGCCGTGCCGAGATAAGGCTTACCTATGAGGGCGAGGTGGTGAGCCACAGCACATTCGATGTGGCACAGTTCGGGCTCGACTTCGGTCTCGACCCTGCGCTTTTCATTGACAAGAAAGCTCCTTCCTATGTTAAGTTCTACCCCGAAACAGGCTCAATCAAGGAGCTTGGAGTGAAGGAAATAGCCCAGTAGCGCAAAGATACTTCTCCGGAAGCTCAATAGCACAGAAAATTACAGCAAAAAAGAAGCTGCATCGCACAATGTATGTGTGATGCAGCTTCTTTTAGTATTGGTAATGCAGCGACTCACCGCGTGCATAATTTCGTTTTTTGCGGTAGAGCTGCGCTCGGCAATCAATGCAGGGCGGCGAGGGCGGTGGCGATGCGGCGTACTGCCTCGCGAATGTTGTCGTCGCTGGTGGCGTAGCTCAGCCTGATGTAGCCCGGAGCGCAGAATGCGGCGCCATCGACGGTAGCCACATGAGCCTCCTCAAGCAGATACATTGCCATGTCGTTGGAGTTGGTGATGGTGCGCTTGCCGTCGGTCTTTCCGAAGTAGCTCGACACCTCGGGGAAGATGTAGAATGCGCCCTCGGGGTGGTTGATGCGCAAGCCGGGGATTTCGCGCAGCAGGCTCACGATGAGGTCGCGGCGGCGCTCAAATGCCTGTCGCATGGTCTCCACGCAGTCTTGCGGTCCGCTGAATGCAGCCTCGGCAGCCTTCTGTGCAATCGACGAGCAGCCGCTGGTGTACTGGCCCTGCAGCTTGTTGTTGCCCTTGGCAATCCACAGCGGAGCGGCAAGGAATCCGATGCGCCAGCCGGTCATGGCGTAGGCTTTCGACACACCGTTCACTATCACCACGCGGTCGCGGATTTCGGGGAATTGCGATATGGAATTGAACTCGCCGGTGTAGTTGATATGCTCATAGATTTCATCGGCAAGGATGATG
>JBJFEF010000171.1:1222-7310 GCA_051890435.1 Muribaculaceae bacterium | reverse complement strand
GAGGGGGAATTGAAATTTTTGGTTAAAATTGTGTGAAATATGGTGAAAATGTCGTAACTTTGCAGAAAATTTCAGGGACTTTGGCTCAATGCTACACCCTGTTGCTTGTGACTGCATCGCACAGGCTTGTTTATGAGTTTTAGGTTTACATATTTCAAACATATTAGCAATTCGACCAAATGAATTTCACAGGAGGTATTGAGTTTAAGCCCAAGTTCATATCAGAGCTTAAACATTACAACGCGGCAAAATTTAAGGACGACCTCATTGCAGGTCTGGTAGTGGGTATCGTGGCATTGCCACTCGCCATCGCTTTTGGTATCGCGAGCGGCGTTACGCCCACAGTGGGTCTCATCACAGCCATCATCGGTGGTTTCCTGGTGTCGGCTCTTGGCGGCAACAGCGTGCAGATTGGTGGACCCACAGGTGCTTTCATCGTCATCGTCTATAACATCATCCAGCTCTATGGCTTGCAGGGTCTTGCCATCGCCACTTTCATGGCAGGTGTGATTCTGGTGCTTCTCGGCTTGTTCCGCTTGGGCACGGTGATTAAGTTTATTCCCTACCCCATTGTGGTGGGATTCACCAGCGGTATCGCTCTCACCATCTTCTCCACACAGATTGTCGATCTCTTCGGACTTCAAGTGGACAAGGTGCCCGGCGACTTCATCTCGAAGTGGGCTGTATATTTCGCCAATTTCGGCTCGATGCACCTTCCCACCCTCATTGTGGGACTCATCACCATTGCCATCATCGTGGCTGCTCCCTATGTGTCGAAGAAGCTCCCCGGAGCACTCATCGCTATCTTGCTGATGACGGTGGCTGTGTTCTGCCTCAAGACGTTTGCCGGAGTGGAAGGCATTGAGACTATCGGCGACCGCTTCGGACGCCTCCCGGCTGAGATGCCGCTGCCTCACTGGCTCGGGCTCAACATGACCACCATCAATGTGCTCCTCCCCTCGGCATTCACCATCGCCGTGCTCGGTGCCATTGAGTCGCTTCTCTCGGCTACCGTTGCCGATGGTGCCACAGGTAACAACACCCGCAACAACACAGAGCTTATCGGACAGGGTATCGCCAACATGGCTGTGCCTTTCTTCGGCGGAATACCCGTGACCGGTGCAATCGCCCGCACCATGACCAACATCACCAATGGCGGACGCACCCCGGTGGCAGGAGTGGTTCACGCCATAGTGCTCCTGCTCATATTCCTCTTCTTGATGCCTCTCATCAACTATGTGCCCATGGCATGCCTCGCCGGCGTGCTTGTGATGGTGGCTTATAACATGAGCGGCTGGCGCACCGTGCTCAGCATCTTCAAGAATCCCAAGTCGGACATCACCGTGCTCATTGTCACCTTCCTGCTCACCGTGATTTTCGACCTCACAATCGCCATCGAGATCGGCTTGCTCCTCGCCATCGTCCTCTTCTTGAAGCGCGTGATGGAGAACACCCAAATCAAGGTGTTCAGCGACCAAATCGACATCGCCGATGGCACCGAATCGACCCAGCACGAGCTCCTCAAGGTGGCTAAAGGCGTGGAAATCTACGAAATCGACGGCCCGTTCTTCTTCGGTGTGGCTACCAAGTTCGACGAGATGATGCGCAGCATGGGCGACAAGCCTTCGGTGCGAATAATCCGCATGCGCAAGGTGCCGTTTATCGACTCTACGGGTATCCACAACCTTGAAATCCTCATCAACTCCTCGCAGAAGGAGGGCATCCACGTGGTGCTCTCGGGCGTAAACCCCAAGGTCCAGGAAGTGCTTCTGCACGCCGGTGTGGATAAGCTGATTGGCAGCGACCACATCTGCGACCACATCACCAAGGCTGTGGTGATGGCCAACAAGATTGCCAACAGCAACGACCAGCTCCAGGAAGTGACCTGGTAGTATATGCATACACACTTAATCCCATAAACTCATTCAATCGCCCTGCCTCCTCACCGACGCAGGGCGATGTTTTGAGCGAAAAAGGCGTTAATAAGCTATAAAATATCAAGAAAAAAGCATCGGGATATTGACAAACGCTTTTTACGGTTGTAATTTTGCAAAAATTATGGCTTTTGCCCTTTATGCACAATTTATTATGGCTACAACCAAGAAAAAAATATCATATTTCAGCGCCAACGTCACCGCCGTCATTAGCGTGGCGCTGGTGTTGTTGCTTCTTGGCATTGTGGCTGTGATTGGCGTGGGTGCCAATGAGCTGTCGATGAGAATTAAAGAAAACATCGGCTTCGACATCTCGATGAAGGAAGATGCCACTGAGCAACAGATTGCCGCATTGCGCCGCGAGATTGCCGCAGCTCCTTTCACTGCCGGCATGAAGTATGTGTCGAAAGACGATGCACTGAAGGTGTGGCGCGAGGAGACCGGCGAAGACCTCATGGCGGTGCTCGGATTCAATCCGCTCACTGCCGAGATTGAAGTGCACGTGCGCAGCGACTACTCCGACGTTGCCTCAATCGACCGCATTGCCGCCGGGCTGAAGCAGAAGCACGCTGCTATTGACGGCATCACCACCCATCGCGAAAACATTGAGGCTATCAACCGCACCCTCACACAGACGGCTCTCGTGCTTGGCGTGGCTGCTGCTGCAATGCTGATTATCTCGCTCGCTCTCATCAACAACACCGTGCGCATGACAATCTACTCAAAGCGATTCCTCATCCACACCATGAAGCTCGTGGGTGCAACCCCGGGGTTCATTCGCCGCCCCATTGTGGTGAGCTGCACCATCAATGGCATCATCGCCGCTCTGGTGGCTGTGGGGCTACTTTCTACCCTGCTCTATTATCTTAGCCTCGACTCGCTTGCCGGTGAGGCTGTGAGAGAGGCGGTGCCCTTAGAGGCGGTGGGACTGACGGCTGCCGCTATGGTGGTGCTTGGCGCACTGCTGTGCTGCATCACGGCATTCTTCGCTGCCAATAAATATATCCGTCTCGACTACGACCGATTGTTTTAGGAGCACAATAGTGTGTGAGATATTTTTTACTAACGAAAAAAAACATTAGGTAAACTACGATAAATGGAAAAGACTACAAGCAAAAAAACGGCTCCGGAGGTTTCCGGAGAAAAAAAGAAGACTGAAATCAAGCGCACCGATTTCCCTTTGGCTAAAATCAACTTCATCCTCATGATGGCATGCGGAGTGCTCATTGTGCTCGGCTTCTTGCTGATGCTCGGCGGTGCCAACGACGGTGCTGAGTTTAACGACGACATTTTCGGCTTCCGCCGCGTGGTGGTAGGCCCCACAATGGCTTTCATAGGCTTTGTGGCAATGGGTGTGGCTATAATTTTCAAGAAAAAGTAACAATTACAAATGGATATTTTTCAATCAATAATCATCGCTATCGTCGAGGGACTCACCGAGTTCCTTCCAGTGTCTTCTACCGGGCACATGATTATCGCCGAGGAAGCTCTTGGCGTGGAACACAACGACTTTGTGAACGCTTTCACTGTGATAATTCAATTTGGTGCCATCCTATCGGTGGTGTGGCTCTACTGGAAACGTTTCTTCCACCTCAATGAGGTGCCTGCCGGTGTAACCGGGCTGAAAGCTTTCCTCATTCGCTACGACTTCTATTGGAAACTCCTCGTGGCTTTCCTCCCGGCTGCCGTGATCGGCTTCCTGCTGGGCGACTTCATCGACAGCCTGCTCGAGAATGTCACCGTAGTGGCTGTGATGCTCGTGATTGGTGGTGTGCTGATGCTTTTTGTTGACAAGTGGTTTAACCGCCCCGACACGGCTCCGCTCACCGAGAAGCGTGCCCTCACCATCGGTTTCTACCAGTGCATAGCCATGATTCCCGGCGTGTCGCGCTCTATGGCAACGATAGTGGGCGGTATGCAGCAGGGTCTCTCGCGCAAGGATGCTGCCGAGTTCTCGTTCTTCCTTGCCGTGCCCACCATGTTTGCCGCCACTGCCTACAAGCTGCTGAAGCTCGTCATCGAGCCTGAGTCACTCCGCTTGCTCAGCGACAACATCGGCGTGCTGCTCGTTGGCAACATTGTGGCATTCATCGTGGCATTGCTCGCCATCAAGTTCTTCATAAGCTATGTGACGAAATATGGCTTCAAGGCATTTGGATATTATCGCATAATCGTGGGTGCAGCAATCATCATCATGGGATTGTGTGGCATCAGCATGGAGGTGTAATTGCCAATGAGTGAGAGACTGAATCCCATTGTAGGCGAGGTGTTCTATGTGGACAAGCCTCTGCACTGGACGTCGTTCTACGCCGTGAAGCACATTCGTGGAGTGCTGCAAAAGCGGCTCGGCATGAAGAAGCTGAAGGTGGGACACGCCGGAACGCTCGACCCTCTCGCCACCGGTGTGCTCATCGTGTGCACAGGGCGTGCCACCAAGCGCATCGACGAGCTCCAGGCGCATGTGAAGGAATATGTGGCTACGGTGAAACTCGGTGCCACCACTCCGTCGTTCGACCTTGAGACCGAAATCGATGCCACCTATCCCTGGGAGCACGTCACCCGCGAGCAAGTGGAGCGCGTGCTGCAAGAGATGTTCACTGGCAGCATCGAGCAAGTACCGCCGGCTTTCTCGGCGTGCAAGGTCGATGGCAAGCGTGCCTATAAGATGGCTCGCAAAGGGCGCGAAGTGGAGCTGAAGGCTAAGACGCTCGTCATCGACGAGATTGAGTTGCTCGACTTCTCGCTGCCCGAAATCACCATCAGGGTGGTGTGCAGCAAGGGCACCTACATTCGCGCTCTTGCCCGCGACATCGGCGAAGCTCTCGGCAGCGGTGCTCACCTCACCGCATTGCGCCGCACTCGCGTGGGCGACGTGCGAGTGGAGCAGTGCATGGCTGTTGACGAGCTAAAACAGCTGCTCAGCGATGCCGACTATGTGAGCCAGGAGGAGGCTCTCGAACAGCTGCAAAACCGGCAAAACCGCGACTGACGCACTTATGCCTATGTGACTACAAGCAAATTATAAGGTAAAAAAATTACTACATATTTAGGTTAGAAACAATATGAAATTATCAGAGTTTAAATTTAAGTTGCCCGAGGAGCTGATAGCAAGCGAGCCCGCTCCCGTGCGCGATGAATCGCGTCTTTTGGTTCTCCATCGCAAGACAGGTGAAATTGAGCACCGTGTGTTTAAGGAGATTCTCGACTACTTCGACGATGGCGACTGCTTCATTTTCAACGACACCAAGGTGTTCCCTGCTCGCCTCTATGGCAACAAGGAGAAGACCGGTGCCAAAATCGAGGTGTTCTTGCTGCGTGAGCTCAACGAGGAGCACAAGCTGTGGGACGTGCTCGTGGAGCCTGCCCGCAAAATACGCATCGGCAACAAACTCTATTTCGGCCTCGACGACTCAATGGTGGCTGAGGTTATCGACAACACCACTTCGCGCGGCCGCACACTGCGTTTCCTCTACGATGGCCCGCACGATGAATTCAAGGCCAACCTCTTTGCCCTGGGCGAAACTCCTATTCCTCTCTACATCAAGCGTGAGCCTACTCCCGAAGATGCCGAGCGCTATCAGTGCATCTTTGCAAAGAATGAGGGTGCTGTGGTGGCTCCTGCTGCCGGTTTCCACTTCAGCCGCGAGCTGATGAAGCGCATGGAAATCAAGGGCGTGGATGCCGGATTCCTCACCATGCACTCCGGTCTCGGAAACTATCGCGAAATCGACGTGGAAGACCTCACAA
Organism: Muribaculaceae bacterium; assembly: GCA_051890435.1. Classification (GTDB taxonomy): domain Bacteria; phylum Bacteroidota; class Bacteroidia; order Bacteroidales; family Muribaculaceae; genus CALZFJ01. Next base: position 1,629 of record JBJFEF010000171.1, on the reverse strand, counting down.
AGCACCGTATGGACTCGGAGCAGATGGAGGTGACCGACCAACTCGTGAAGCTCGTAAACACTGCCAAAGACCGCGAAAAGCGCGTGTGTGCTGTGGGCACATCTACACTGCGTGCCGTGGAGAGCACTGTGGGAATGAACGGACACATCAAGGCTTACTCGGGCTGGACCAACAAGTTCATCTTCCCGCCCTACGACTTCACCGTGTGCGACTCGCTCGTGAGCAACTTCCACATGCCCTACTCCATCATGCTCATGATGGTGTGCGCATTTGGCGACTACGAGAAGGTGATGCACGCCTACAACGTGGCTGTGAAGGAGAAATACCGCTTCGGAGCCTACGGCGACGCAATGCTCATCACCGAGTAATCCATCCCGGCTGACCGGATCGTCCCTATTAGTCTTATT
>JBJFEF010000171.1:0-1122 GCA_051890435.1 Muribaculaceae bacterium | reverse complement strand
TTGGTCTTATGAAAAATGAATGAATTTAAGCGAATTGCCGTGAAAATCGGCAGCAACGTACTCACTCGCCCCGACGGAACGCTCGACATCACCCGCATGTCGGCGCTCGTCGATCAGCTCGCAGCGCTCCACCGCTCGGGCGTAGAGGTGATTATGGTCACCTCTGGCGCCGTGGCATCAGGTCGCAGCGAGATGAAGCGCATTGTAGGCCAGCGTCACCTCGACTCTGTGTCGGCACGTCAGCTTTTCTCGGCAGTGGGTCAGGCAAAGCTCATCAACCGCTACTACGAGCTATTCCGCGACCACGACATCGTGTGCGGACAAGTGCTCACCACAAAGGAGAATTTCGCCACACGCCAGCACTATCTCAACCAGAAACATTGCATGGAGGTGATGCTCGAAAATGGCGTGATTCCCATCGTCAATGAGAACGACACCATCTCGGTTACGGAGCTGATGTTTACCGACAACGACGAGCTATCTGGTCTCATAGCCACCATGATGAGCACCGACGCACTCATCATTCTCAGCAACATCGACGGTGTGTATGACGGCGACCCGCAACTTCCAGGCTCGCGCGTGATTACCGACATCTATCCCGAGAGCGAGCTTAATAGCGACTCATTCATCCAGTCGAAGAAGTCGAGCTGTGGACGCGGTGGAATGGGCACCAAATACCGCATCTCGCAGAAGGTGGCAGATGAGGGCATTGCTGTGGTGATTGCCAACGGCCGCCGCGACAATATACTGCTCTCAATCACCTCGCGCCACACCGACGTGCCTTTCACCACATTCCACCCCTCGCAGCGACCCACATCGAGCGTAAAGAAGTGGATTGCACACAGCGAAGGCTTCGCAAAGGGCGAAATCCATGTGAACGAAGGCGCAATGGAGGCCCTCACCTCGCCACAGGCATCGAGCTTACTGCCGGTGGGCGTCACCAAAGTGGTGGGAGAGTTTGAGAAAGACGACATAGTGCGCATCGTGGCACCCGACGGACGTGCATTTGCCGTGGGACGCATCGGTTGCGACAGCACCCGTGCAGCTGCCCTTGCCGGAAAACAAGGCGGCAAGCCACTGATACACTACGACTACCTCTACATCGAATAGGTTATACGGTTA
>JBJFEF010000170.1:2306-7318 GCA_051890435.1 Muribaculaceae bacterium | reverse complement strand
ATCAGCAGCCGCAACCTTGTGGGAGAATTTGAGTGGAGCACCGACTTCAACATGTCGTTCAACCGCAACAAGCTCACCAAGCTCGCATTGCAGAAGGTGTATTCCACCTGCACCACCAGCGACTTCATCAAGGAGAATGTGGTGCGCAACGAGGAAGGACGCCCCCTCGGCGGCTTCTATGGCTATGTGGCACAGGGAGTTGACCCCGAGAGCGGTGAAATGATTTATGCCGACATCAACGGCGACGGCAAGGTGACATCGACCGACCGCACCTATATCGGCGACCCCAATCCCGATTTCACCTTCGGTATGACCAACAATTTCTACTGGAAAGGCATCAGCCTGAGCATCTTCCTTCAGGGAAGCTATGGCAACGACATCTACAACGCTTCGCGCATCGAGACCGAGGGAATGTATGACGGAAAGAACCAGAGCGCACGCGTGCTCGACCGCTGGCGCGTGCCGGGACAAATCACCGACGTGCCCAAGGCAGGCTGGGACTTGCGCAACTCAAGCTACTTTGTGGAAGACGGCAGCTATCTGCGCGTGAAGAACATCTCGATTGCCTACGACATCAAGGCACGCTTCCTTGAGCGTGCAGGCATCAGCAAGTTGCAGCCCTATTTCTCGGCAAGCAACCTGCTCACGTTGACGAGCTACAAGGGAATGGACCCCGAGGTGAACCAGTGGGGCAACAGCGGAGCCGTGCAGGGCATCGACTGGGGCACATATCCACACTGCCGCTCCTATGTGTTTGGTATCAATGTAGAATTCTAAAAAACCAAGGCTGAAACAATTATGAAAATCAACAAATATATCATTGGCGGACTGTTTGCCGCACTTGCATCGGCAAGCTCGTGTTCGCTGCAATATGACCCGGTTGACACCTACTCGGATGTGACCGAGGGAGTGAAAGAAGATGGCAAAGAGGCTGTATTCAAGGACAAAGCAGCTGTGGAAAGCTATGTGACCGGAATGAACAACAAGTATCGCGACCGCCAGGAGCACTGGTATCTCGATGTGCTTCTCATCGCCGAGGCGCACTCCGACAACGCCTACGCCGGAACTACCGGTGCCGAGGTGGTGCCCTATGAGCGCAACTCAATCGACGGCTCCAACTCGGTGCTTGCACGCGACTGGACCCGTTTCCTGGAAGATGTGGCATACGCCAACCAGCTTATCAACTTTGTGGGCGACGTGAACGAGCTTACGGCAGCCGAGAAGGCAAGCTACCGCGCCCAGGGACTCATTTTCCGCTCCATGATTTTCTTCGACATGGTGCGCTTGTGGGGCAACATTCCGCTTGTGACCACCATTGCCGAGGACATCACTGCCGACAACATCGAGGAGGTGTATGGCGCATACTTCCCCGAGCAGGCAACTGAAGAGGAGGCTTACCGCCAGATAGAGAAAGACCTTCTCGACGCTATCCAGAACGGTGCTCCAGCCACCAATCCTGCCGACAAGCGACTCCTCTCGCGCGATGTGGCTTATGCCCTGCTTGCCAAGGTGTATGCCGAGAAGCCAATACGCGACTATGCCAAGGTGATAGAGTATTGCGACAAGCTTGCCGCCGACGGCTATGACCTCTGCGACAACTATGGCGACCTCTTCGACCTCAATGCCGACGGCACCGACCTTGCGCAGCGCAACACCAAGGAGTCGATCTATGAGGCACAATTCTCTACCGCCAACGGAAACTGGTGCACGTGGATGTTTGGTCGCGACCTTGGCGACTGGAACAGCAACTTCACATGGGCAAAATGGGTGACCCCGTCGCGCGACCTCATCAAAGCCTTTGAGAAGGCAGGCGACAAGGTGCGCTATGAGGAATCGGTGGTGTGGTACGACTGCCAATGGAGCAACTACTATCCCTCGGACAACTACGCATTCATGTATAAGTGCCGCTCGAAATATAACAGCCTCATCAAGATGCGCTATGCCGACATACTGCTGCTGAAAGCAGAGGCGAAGATAATGGGCGATAATCCCGACCTTGCCGGTGCGGCAACAATCATCAACCGTGTGCGCAACCGCGTGGGACTCGACCCGCTGCCCGCCTCGGTGACCGGCAGCAAGGAAGCGATGCTCGATGCCTATCTCAATGAGCGCCGCCTTGAGCTCGCCTTTGAGGGTCAGCGCTGGTATGACCTGGTGCGTCTCAACAAGGTGGAAGATGTGATGAACGCCGTGTATGCCAAGGATGAGGGCCGCTTGCCGCAGGTTTATCCTTTCAACGAGTATTCCTACCGCTTGCCGATCCCGCAGAGCGAAATCGACGCCAACGACAAGCTTGATCAGAACTTGGGCTATTAATCTTCAAAAAAAAGGAATGTAGAACCAATAAACAATAATAAATCATGATTAATCTGAAAAAATCACTATATATGCTCACCGGGCTGCTCACAGTGTTTGCAGCCTGCAGCAACAGCAACGATGAGCCGAATCCCACTCCCACCATCGACCCTGTGGGCAACGTGAGCGTGCTCGTAACCACAGCTTACCGCACCAAGGACCTCACCAATGATGCTGTGAACTTCAGCAACAAGGACAACCTTGCGCCCACCAACATCGTCATCGACCCGGCTACACGCTACCAGGAAATCGACGGTTTCGGTGCGGCAATCACAGGTTCCACCTGCTACAACCTCTTGAAGATGGATGCAGCCGACCGCAAGGAATTTCTCACCAAGACCTTCTCGCCCAATGCCTATGGCTTCAGCTATGTGCGCATCTCGATAGGTTGCTCCGACTTCTCGCTGAGCGAATACACTTGCTGCGACACTGAGGGCATCGACAACTTCGCCCTCACCGACGAGGAGACCGATCTGGTGATTCCTATCCTCAAGGAGATTCTTGCCATCAACCCGAGCTTGAAGATTATGGGCTCGCCGTGGACGGCGCCCAAGTGGATGAAGGTGAACAATCTCACCGACCTCAAGCCCCACGACTCGTGGACGAGCGGACAACTCAATCCGGCTTATTATGCCACCTATGCTACCTACTTCGTGAAGTGGATTCAGGCATTCAAGGCGCAAGGAATCGACATCTACTCAATTACTCCCCAGAATGAGCCACTCAACCGCGGAAACTCGGCTTCGATGTACATGAGCTGGGAGGAAGAGCGCGACTTCATACGCACGGCACTCGGTCCGCAATTCGTGGCAAATGGCATAAAGACGAAGATTTATGTGTTTGACCACAACTACAACTACGACAACGTGGCATCGCAGCAGGGCTATCCCACCAACATCTATGCCGACGCCGATGCAGCACAGTATATTGCCGGAGCAGCATTCCACGACTATGGCGGCGACCGCTCTGAGCTTCTCAACGTGCACAATGCCAACCCCGACAAGGAACTGGTGTTCTCGGAGACCTCAATCGGCACATGGAACAATGGCCGCGACCTCACCAAGCGCCTTGTGGAGGATATGCGCAACATCACCATCGGAACAGTGAACAACTGGTGCCGTGGTGCAATAGTGTGGAACCTGATGCTCGACAACGACCGCTCGCCCTACCGCGAGGGAGGTTGCAGCACTTGCTACGGAGCCGTGGATATCAACAACCGCGACTACAAGACCATCACACTCAATTCGCACTACTACATAATGGCGCACATGGGAGCCGTGGTGAAGCCGGGAGCCGTGCGCATAGGCACTTCGGGCTACACCGACAGCAACATGGCATACGCGGCATTTGAGAACACCGACGGCACTATTGGCTTTGTGCTTGCCAACAACAATGAGAAGGCAAAGCTCATCACCGTGACCATCGGCGACAAGCACTTTGCCTATGAGGCACCGGGCAAGTCGGTGGTATCGATGAAGTGGGCTAAGTAATCAATGAGTATAAACCAACAAAAACGACAACAATAAGATGAAACACAAGATATTATTGATGGCTGCCCTCGCAGGCGCTATGGTCACCACCACGGCGTGCGACGACGATGACTTCATCGCCGGCAACCCGCAGGTTGACGTAGTGGCACAGAGCGCAGATGCCTTCTATGGCGACAGCCTACCGTTTACAATCAAGGCGAGCGACGTTGACGTGCCGCTATCGACACTCAAAGCGCAACTCTACTATGGCGAGGAGAAGGTGTCGGAAACCGTAATCCGCACCAAGACCAGCGGTGCCGACTACACCGGCAAAATCTATGTGCCATTCCTCAAAGGCACTCCCGACGGAAAAGCTACGCTGAAATATGTGCTGCAAAACACCAGCCTCACCATCACCGAGAAGGAGCAAGAGCTTACGCTTGCCCGCCCCGACTACCAATATCTCACCCTTGTGACAAACGACGGCACTCAATATCGCATGGAGCGCACCGCGCGCAACCAGTATGCAGCCAATGCAGCATTTCCGGCAAAGGTGAATGCCCGCATTGTGGCACCGAAATATGGTGACAACGGCAATGAGCTGACTTTTGGCTGGGACGGCAGTGCTGTGGCACTCGGAGCATCGATGGATATTCCCTTTTCAAGCACTACGAGCGGAAAATACGACATCACATTCAATACTCAGAGCTTTGAGGCATCGCCATTTGCCCACATCTACTTCTGCGGCAAGGAGATGACCACTACATCGACCCCCGACGTATATACCGTTGACCTCACGCTCAACACCGACGACGTGATTACCGTGGAGGGCATTGCCAACATCGACGAGTGGTGGCTCGACCCGGCATTCCTCAAGCGCGGCGACGATGGCTTGGTGCGCTTTGTGCCTATGAGCGGCCGCTACCGCGTGACTGCCAACGGCAAGCTCAACTACTTTGTGATAGAGGTGCTCAACAGCGACGGCGAGCTTGCTTCGCTGCAAGCCGACGGCTCGGGCGCGCTGTGGATAATCGGAGAAAACATCGGAAAACCTTCACTCGGCAACGCAGTGGGCTGGACCACCGAGAATGCGCTGTGCATGGCTCCGATTGAGAAAGGTGTATATTCGGTAATTCTCACGGCAGGACGCACGGTGAATGCAGCTTCAATCAACTTCAAGTTCTTCGG
>JBJFEF010000170.1:0-2206 GCA_051890435.1 Muribaculaceae bacterium | reverse complement strand
GTGAAACTCGAACAGCTCGACAGCGACAACTATCAGGGCATCATCGACTTGAAGCAAGGCGACGCGCTCAACATATCGGGCGTGAGCGACATACTCAGCTACTACATCGACCCCGACTATGTGGCAATCGGTGCAACAGGAGCACAGTTCATCCCCGTTGACGGCAGCTATCGCATCAAGGTGAACACCGGCGGAAAGATTGTGACGTTCACCCGCATGAACGGCAGCGAGGAGGCGACACTTGGCGATGACGGACATGGCGCACTGTGGCTGATGGGCTGGGGCGTAGGCTCGCCGTCGCAGGATGCACAGTTTGGCTGGACTCCCGGCGCTGCCTACTGCATGGCTGAGGTGGCACCGAAGGTGTATCAGTTTACCGGACAGGCAGGACCCGAGAAGGGTTCTCTCACCGGTCAGCGCTTCCGCACCGACTACCTGAGCTTCAAGTTCTTCCTACAGGACGGCTGGGGAGGCGAGTTAGGCGGCAGCCAGCTCACCCTCATCGAAGGAGCCGACCTGATAGGCGGCACGGGCAACTTTGAGCTTGTTGGCGGTGCTAACCTGGAAGAAGGCGCCACCTATCGTGTGACCGTGGACCTCACGGCAGGCAACGACAAGGGCACCATTTCATTCAAGAAGCTGTAAACAACGTAACATGGTGGCACATAGGAGGTGCCACATAGAAATAAAAATCCAATAAGTGAATTTTTGGGTAAATTGATCGTTTGACGAGGGGTAGCAGTGATGCTGCCCCTCAGTTTTTGTGGCTGAATGCTGTGCAAATGCAAGAATGGCAGAGTGTGGGAATGTACAAATTTATCGAATTTGTGCTAAAAACGGCATTTTTTGGGCTATTTTATATAAATATTTCGGAATTTGTGCTACCTTTGCACGGTGAAGAATAGGCTTTATGGGGAAACTGCCTCCTCACGCATTTGTCCGGTGAAAGAATTAGCGGGCTGCGCGAATGAAAAAACGATTCACATAGAATATAAAATCAGAAAAAATAGAATATTAACAACTATAATTAGATTTCGGATATGAATTTAAAGCTGTTTTTGCCGTTGACGGCTCTTGCAATGCTCGTGGCATCGTGCCAGGACGATAACAAGGGCTTGACCAAAGGACAGGGAACGATAAGCCCGGAATTCACAATCGACTACTCGGTAAACAATCCACGCACGCAGAGCCGTGCCGAGAACGGGAAGGAGACTGTGCCAAATGCTCCGGATCTTAGCAGCTTCTCGTTCCATCTGTGGAAGGATGATGGGAAATTCGACAAGACTTACACCGGACTCGGTGACTTTGTGGATGCACAATTCCCAGTGGGCGCTTATTCGCTTGAGGCATACTCGGGCGACATTGAGGAGGAAGGCTTGGCCAAGCCTTATTTTGAAGGAAGCACTACATTTAACGTGTACGACGGCGAGCAGGCAAAGCCGACGCTTGTGGCAAAGCTTGCCAACACAGCTGTGAGTGTGGAATACACCGAGGCTTTTATGAACTATTTCACTGATTACAGCACTGAGATACACTCGAGCAACGGAACAAACTATATTGATATGCCCGCGCTTACTACCGCCGGCACCGAGTCGGATTGGGTGTATGTGAAGCCGGGAAATATCGACATCAATATCACCGTGACCAAGCAGAATGGCGTGAGCGGCACCGTGAAGGCTGCCACCATTGAGAATGCGCTTGCAGCCACTCACTACCATGTGACAATCGACGCCAATGGCGGCGAGGTGGGCAACGCTACAATCACAGTGACATTCGACGACGCTACCACACTTGAGCCTATCACTATCGACGTGAGCGGCGACATACTTGTGACTCCGGCACCGGTGCTCACTGCCTACGGATTCACTACCGGCACTCCGGTGGAGATTCTTGAAGGTGATGCTGCCGAGGGTACACTCAAGGTGAACATTCTTGCTCAGGGCGAGGTGGCAAGCGTGGTGCTCAACACTTCATCGCCCACACCTGCACTCAGCTCATTGCAGGGTGATGTGAACTTGCTTGCGGCAAGCGAGGAGCAGAAGACAGCCCTCCAGTCGATTGGTGTGACTACGAAGGGAATTTGGAGCGGCGTAGGTCAGGTGGCTGAAATCGACTTCACGGCTATGCTGTCGAAGCTCACTGTGGCAAACGGCAACTCTACCCACACATTCACCGTGAGTGTGGTGGATAAGCTCAACCGCACTTG
>JBJFEF010000169.1:0-7322 GCA_051890435.1 Muribaculaceae bacterium | reverse complement strand
CGCGACGTGAGCTACTCCATTTATCTCGCTCTCGCCTATCTCGACCCCGACCGCGCCATCGAGAGCCTCAAAGCAAAGGTGAAAAACAACCGCATCATTCAAGACACCGGCACCGGCGGCTCGTGGCCCGTTTCCACCGACCGCATTGTGTGGATTATGGCTGCTTGGGAAATCTACAAGGTGACAGGCAACATGGAGTGGCTGCGCTATGCCTACGACGTGGCCCGGAACTCCATTGAAGACGACCGCCTCGTTGCTCTCGACCGCGCCACCGGACTAATGCACGGCGAGCAAAGCTACCTCGACTGGCGCTCACAGTCCTACCCTCGCTGGATGCAGCCCAAAGACATCTACGAATCGATGTGCCTCGGCACCAATGTAGCATTCGCACAAGCATTCTTCGCCCTCGACGACATGGCTGAAATTCTTGGCGTCGATTCCGACTACAAGGAGCAGGGCAAGCGCATCAAGGACGCTATCAACCAAAACCTCTGGCAAGAAGACAAGGGCTACTACTCGGCTTATCTCTATGGAGGCGTCACGCCCGTGAAGTCGCCATCGCTCGACAATCTGGGACAAGCTCTCAGCGTTATCTTCGACGTTGCCGACGACGACCGTGCCGAAACTCTTGTGGCAAGCACGCCAATCACCACTTTCGGCACTCCGTCGATCTATCCGCGACGCACCGAAGTCACACCCTATCACAACGATGCCGTGTGGCCCTTCGTCCAGGCATACTGGAACATCGCTGCCGCACGCGTAGGCAATGAAAATGTGCTGCGCCACGGCCTCGGTGCCATGTATCGCGCCGCCGCACTCTTTGGCACACACAAGGAGCTGTTTGTGGCTTCCACCGGCGACTACAGCGGCACGCCCGTGAATAGCGACGCGCAGCTGTGGAGCTCCACCGGAAATGTAGCAATGATATTCCGCGTGTTTGCCGGAATGGAGTTCAAGACGGGGGGTATCGAATTTAATCCTCTCATCCCATCGTGCTTCCCCGAGGTGATGTCAATTAAGGGTTTCCGATATCGCAACGCTGTGCTCAACATCGACATCGAAGGCGCAGGCAACGAAATTGCCGAAATCGAAATCGACGGCCGTCGCACCGACGACAACTTCTTCCCGGCTTCGCTCGATGGCGAGCACTCCATTCACATCACCATGAAGCAAGGCAGGAAATACTCGCAGAAAGCCACAATAACCTCCATTGAGGATATGCCCGACACTCCCGTCACCGTTCACCTCGATGGCGCCGACTCGGTGGCAAATGCTGTTGCCGGAATGAAATATATGCGCGTGGTGAATGGCTCAGCCGATATGTTGCCCTCGGCATCAGCGCTCCTCAGCCACCCAGGAGGCAACTTCGCATCTCTCGGCATTGTAGCTCAAGGCGCAAAATATGCAAGTTTCATGAGCCGTCCGCTCGACATCATCGCCGACGACGCCATCAAGACCTATCAGTGCGAAGACTTTGCCACTCCGGGCACCTCACACATCGAGGGCGTGCGATCCAAGCACTTCGTGGAAATCACCACCACTGCCAACACCGACATTTCAATCCCCGTGGTGGTTCCCGCCGCCGGCACCTACTATATCGACGTGCGCTACGCCAACGGCAACGGCCCCATCAATACCGACAACCGTTGTGCCGTGCGCATGCTCTTCGTCAACACCCACCTGCAAGGCGCCATTGTGATGCCCCAGCGTGGCAGTGGAGAGTGGCTCAACACCGGATTCAGCAACCGCCTCGCTGTGGAGCTCCTTGGCGGCAAGAATGTGCTCCAAATCATGTATATCGAGCCATACTGCGTCAATATGAACGGCACCGACAACACCGCACTCATCGACTATGTGCGACTCATCAAAAAATAGCAACTTTACATACCAAATTTTAAAAATATGATTCATAACAACCTGAAAACTATCTTTGCGGCTGCCGCTCTCGCGGTGTGCCTCAATGCTGCCGCAAAGCCGGCTGCCCCGAAACTCGAATTTGAGCCCCCTTTCTGGTGGGCGGGAATGAATGAAACCTCACTCCAAATCATGGTGCACGGCGATGGCGTGCGCGATGCAATCACCTCAATCGACTCCGACGCCTCGGGTGCCGTTATCGACTCGATAGTGCGCCTCGAAAGTCCAAATTACCAACTCGTGTATCTCAACACCGCCAATGCAAAACCCGGCACAACGGTGAATTTCAGCTTCAAATATGCCGGCAAAAAGAAACCCGTGAAAGCATCCTACGAGCTCCGTGCACGCGACGGTCGCCCTCACCCCACCTTCGATGCCTCCGACGTGCTCTATCTCATCATGCCCGACCGCTTTGCCGACGGCGACCCCACAAACAACGTGGTGCCCTCGATGCGATTCCCCGAGCCTATCGACCGCAACAAGCCCAATGGCCGACACGGCGGTGACCTCAAGGGCATCGAAAACCACCTCGGATACATCGACTCGCTCGGCGTGACTGCAATCTGGCTCAATCCGGTGCTCGAAAACGATATGCCCGGCGGATGCTATCACGGTTACGCCACCACCAACTACTACCGCGTCGATCCACGATTTGGCACCAACGACGACTATGTGCGCCTCATCGCCAAGACCCATGAGCGCGGAATGAAGGTGGTGATGGACATGATTTTCAACCACTGCGGCAGCGAGCACCCATGGCTCCACGACCTGCCCGAGCGTGCTTGGCTCAATCACCCCGACGGCGACGTGCTCACCAACTTCCGCCTTTCCACTATCAACGACCCATACGTGAGCAAGCACGACCTCGACAAGAGCGTCAATGGCTGGTTTGTGAAAGAAATGCCCGACCTCAACCAGCGCAACCCCCATGTACTCAAATATCTCGTGCAAAATTCAATCTGGTGGATTGAATACAGCCGCATCGACGGCATTCGCATGGACACCTACCCCTACGCCGATATGCTTGCTATGGCCGACTGGATTAAGGCTGTGCAGAAGGAATATCCCGGATATAACATCGTGGGCGAGTGCTGGTATGGCGAAGCTGCCGGAACGGCTTTCTGGCAGGACCGTAGCCGCCTCAACCTCAAGGGCCGCACTCATCTCCCCACTGTGATGGACTTCCCGCTCATGCTCATGGCTCCGAAGGCTTTCACTGCCACCACGCTCCCTTGGGCTGACGGTCTCAACGACATCTACAACCGTCTGTCGCTCGATTATCTCTACGAAGACCCGCAGCGCGTGCTCACTTTCCTCGACAATCACGACACCGACCGCTTCCTCCCTGCCCTCCCCGAAAATCTGCTCTCGTGGAAGCAGGCTGTGACCTTCCTCCTCACTTCACGCGGCATTCCACAACTCTACTATGGCACTGAGCTGCTCATGCACGGCGACCGCAAGATTGCCGACGGATGCGTGCGCCAAGACGTGCCCGGCGGTTTCCCCGGCGACAACCACAACGAGTTTACTGCCGCAGGCCGCACTCAGCTGCAAAACGAAGCCTTCGATTATCTCAGCCGCCTCGCTCACTGGCGCCGTGGCAACGATGCCATTTCTTGCGGCTCTCTCAAGCACTTCATGCCCGAGAATGGACTATATGTGTATGAGCGCAAGTCGGCTCAGCGTCGCGTGATTGTGATGCTGCACGGCAACGACACCGATGTGGATATCAACATGAGCATCTACGACGAAATCCTTCGCCCGGGCGACACCTTCACCAATGTAATCACCGGCGAGCGTGTCACCATCACACCTACCATGCACTTCAGTCCACGAGCCTCACTCGTTCTCGAATAATCTCCCCAAAAACAGCAAAATAGGCGGTGTCGCGACTACGACACCGCCTATTTTGTATGATAGATATAAGGTTTCAGAAGCCGAATAAAATTCCCGCACTGAGCGACTTGAATTGCAGCCCCGTCGTTGACTTCAGCACATTGCACGGGCTGTATTTCAAATATATTCCAAAAATACCGGAATACGACAACGAGGTAAGCAAGTCGCACGTCACCACATTCTGGCGTATATTGTCGTCGAAATATTCATGCTTCACATCGCCGATGCGGTATTTCGTCTTCACACTCGCATAAGTGTTGAAATTGAGCACAGCACCCACATTAAGCCACAAGTTGCGGTAGAGATTGCGCTTATAGGTCACCGGCACAGTCCACGAGAACGTCTTGATGCGCGACGACTGTTTCGACACTGCCTCATCATAGGTTCCTATGGTCATTGTTCCGTCTTCGGCCTTGTAGTAGCGCAAATTGTCATCGAGGCGATAGTTCTTCCAGTCGATACCGATTCCCACACACAAGTAATCGTTGGGCGTGAACATACGTTGATAAGCCAGCACATGCAGCATCATTATCTCCCACGACTTGCCCTTGTTGATGTCCATATTGCCCGGTCCACCCGGTGCAGTCACAGCACCGAAACCAAGTCCGCCAAGGATAATATCATTCTTGGGATATTTGTCAACGCTCTTTCCGCGACGGCTGAAAGGCAGAGTGAGCGACCAATTGTTGCTCTCCTGAGTGGTTTTCACCGTAGCATCGGGGCTAAACCGCGAGCGATAGGTATAGGAATAATCGGGATTGTCGTCCTTGCCGGTCACGCTCACAGTCACACCCTGAGCATTCTCGGTGAGCACCAAGCGATGTGCTCCCTCAATCACCTGAACAGTATCAACTTTCACCGTGTCGGTGGCAGTTGCAGCCTCAACGGCAACCGCCCCAAAAGCCAAAAGGCCCAATATCATAAAGAAAATTCGTTTCATCTTATCGAAAAAAATTAAAAAGTTATCAAATCCCCTCTAACCCGTAACCCGTAACCTGTAACCTGTAACCTATAACCTCTAACCTAAATCCCCACACAGAATCCCACCGAGAACGAGCGGAACTCAGGCAGATTGCCACCCTTCAGCACCGTGCACGGATTATATTTCACATAGAGTCCCATATCGTAGAGCTGTGCACCTGCCATAAGATCGAGCGTCACCTTGCGCTGGTTGATGCCCTGCTCACACACCTTTATCTCCTTCTCGTCCTGGCGATAGCGCGTGAGCATACTGCCATACACATTGAAGTTGATTACCGCACCGGCAAATACCGATAGGTCGCCCCAATCTTTCTTGGCAATCACAGGCAGATCGAGGTAGAAAATCTTCAAGCGCGACAAGTGTCCATACGTATCGGCGTCATAGGCAGCCAAGGCAAGCGCGCCGTCATCAGCCTTCACAAAACGGCTGTCGCTATTCAGCCTGTAATTCTTCCAGCCAAATCCCATACCCGTGGTGATGCGCCACGACTGCGGGAACACCACCGACAGCGATACCGGATAGAGCAAGCCCAGCTCTGCCGAGTTGCCCATATTGCTCACATCGCTCGCACCACTCATCAGCGTGAAGCCATAGTGCATTCCCAGCGACGTAAACCAATCCACGCGCGGAGTCTTCTTTGGCACATTCTTCTTGCCCGATAGCGACGAAAAGAACGGGATTGTAAAGTCGTCATCGGCATCTTTCGCAGCCTTATTCTGCTCTGCCTTATAATTGTAGCGGAATTTGCGGTTCAAGCCGCTGCCTCGCACCTCCACGCCCATTCCGCCATCAGGGCTTTCGGTGATAATGATTTTGTGTGGATACAGCACCTCCACCACAGTGTCGGCAGCAACGCTGTCGGCAGTCTCGGCAGCCTGTGTGGCGGTTGTTGCCGCCATTGCCAATATGCTTATCAAAAGTATGTTTCGTTTCATCTCAATTTAAATGTTTACATAAAAAAATTTGTGTTGCTTTCTCATTTTCCCGAATTAATCAGCTTCTTCACCTTTTCAGCCGAAGCATCGCCGCTCATATACACCACCACTATCCGCGCATTGCTTTTCTCAGTGTCGGCTTCCTTGTTCACATAGAAAAGGTAGCGGTTGAGGTAGCTTCGCTTGGGAAGCGTGAATGAGCCATACCGTAGCTGACCGCCACGATACACCGTCTCTTTGCTGGTGGCGGTGAGCCCGTCCTTGAGCACCAGTTGCTCAATCTCTTTGGCAGTAGCGTTGTCGCACGTTACCGAAAGGCTGCGATACACCGTGAGGTCATATTTCTCCACCGGCTCACCGATGAGATAAGTCACCGCAGCATCGGGCAACTTGGCATAGCGTCCATCAAACACCTTCGCCACGTTAAGCCCTTTCTGGGCGGCAATGGTGAATGTAGATGCCGCAATCACAGCCATCAAAATCAATAACTTCTTCATATCATTTATGTTTTTTTCTTGTTATTCCACTTCGTCGATAAAAGAGCCGATATCAGCCATCTGCGATTGCACGCTGGCATCGGCTTCACTTGCCGCAGCTCCTATATCGCACAGATTGCTCTGCATGAGGCTCAGCACCTGCGCCTCATCGTCGATGCGCACACCTCCCACCACGGCATAGCAAGTGTTGCTCTCGGCTCGTTGCTGCATGAGATTGATTCCCACAGTCGCCACAAGTGCCACCACAGCTGCCGCTGCCACAGCGCGAAGCCAGAGAAATCTCCTGCGGCTCACTGCCTCAAGAGGCACCACCGCAGCCTCTCGCTCGGCTCGCTTTGCAGCAAAATAGCCCATCACAGCACGAATTTCGTCATATTTCGGCTCCTCACGGTGTGCCACCGCCCGCCGCAGCTCAGCCTCCTCCTCAAGTGTGGTTTCGGCATCGAAATATCGCTGAATGAGAGCGTCAAGCCGCTCATCGTTCTGATATGTGTTGCTATCTTTCATAATCGCTTATTTTTTAATATTTCTCTAATTCATAACTCCTTCCATCCTGCTCACCGTGCCATCTCCAAGTATCCGCTTCTGATGGCTTTTCGTGCCCGGCTAAGAGCCACTCTCACCGCCGCAGGCTGCATATCGAGAGCAGAGGCTATCTCATCAAAGCTCATGCCTTCAAGCTCGCGCATTCGCACTATGCTCTGCTGTTGCTCGGTCAGCCGTCTGTCGATTATCTGCTCCACTCTGTGCAACAGCGCCTCGCGCTCCTTTGCCTCATCAGGGCTGTCGTCGATGCAGTCGGGCAAATCGCGGTTTTCATCAATACTCACTGTGGGAGAATGACTGTGCCGCCTCACCGCATCGATGCACACATTGTGAACGGTGGTTACGCTCAGTGCCTCGGCATCCTTGCTTCCGGCAATCAGGTCGCGACGGTTCCACAACCGGCAAAATGCGTCCTGCAAGGCATCTTCGGCATCATCACTGTCGCCGAGTATGCCTGTGGCTATGCGCCTCAACCGCTGCCGAAGCCCCACGAAAACCGATGTCAAAGCATCTCCATCCATCTCTCACTTTAGTGTTATAATAATAAAACCG
>JBJFEF010000168.1:23334-26498 GCA_051890435.1 Muribaculaceae bacterium | reverse complement strand
TATGCAAATTTAGTGCTATTTTTTGCAATTTCAAAATGGATTTGCAAAAAATGAGTTTCTTCATGCCATTTTGGTGCATTTTTGTTGTTGCTGTGGAGGTGGGGGAGATGCTGTTGGAGTTTACATTTGTTGCTGTGGAGGTGGGGGAGATGCTGTTGCTATGGACGGCGGCCACGGTAGATGGCGGTGACGCTGTCGCGACCGTCGGCGAGGGTGACGTGCTTCACTGTGACTGTGTCGCCAATGTTGCTGCCGAAAATCTTGGTGCGGTTATCTACTTCGGCATAGTCAAACTCAATGGAGTCGCCATTTTCGTCAATTATGAGAATGGAATTCATTGCACGGTCGAGGGTTACACCTATTGTTGTGATTTCTTTGCCCACTTGATTAGGATTTACAGCTTCAAGAGGGGTTACTGTTGCCGAGCAAGAGTCGCCGTCTTCGATTTGGTTGCTTGGATTGCTGTTGCGATTGTTGCAGGATATGAGTGAGATGCACGCGAGTGCTGCGAGATATGCTTTCATATAGTTTTTGTGTTTTATTAATCGTGGGCAAATTTATATATAAATCGCGAATTTTAGGTGCGGTGTGGCGATAAAGATGGTTTCTTTGTGAGAAATTATTGAAAAAACTATGGATTTACATTAGTTTGTGACTGAAAATCGCTTTTTGTTGATATGAAAATGAGAAGAATGCTTTATATTTGCAACAAACTTAGATTACATAACTATGAAGAAGAACGTATTGATTTCGATAGCTGCGATTGTGCTTGTGGTGCTTGCGGCTGTGGTGGGAGGAAGCTTCTATATGCTTGACTATTCGCTCGGCTATGCTCACGAGCCCGGTGATATGCGTGGCGATACCGAAAGTGCGTATGCAGAGCTCTATCGCCGTGTGCCCGACATGAAGCCGTGGTGCGACAGTTTGCTGCAACGAGGACTGATATGTGACACTTTTGTGGTGATGCCAAGTGGAGAAAGGCATCATGCGATTTATCTGCGTAATGACTCGGCAAAGGGTCGTACGGCAGTGGTGGTGCATGGATATACCGACAATTGTGTGAAATTTATGTATCTGGGAAGGATGTATCACCGTGACTTAGGCTACAACATCTTGATGCCCGACCTTCATGCGCACGGAAAGAGTGAGGGAGAGGAGATACAGATGGGATGGAAAGACCGCTATGACGTGATACGCTGGACTGAAGTGGCTGAGGAATTGTTCAGAGATACGGTTGCCGAGTCGCGAGTGGTGGTGCATGGAGTGTCGATGGGAGCAGCAACCACGATGTGTGTTTCGGGCGAGGAATTGCCTGAATATGTGAGAGCCTTTGTGGAGGATTGCGGCTACACGAGTGTGTGGGATGAGTTTCGCGGAGAACTGAAGGCGCAGTTTTCGTTGCCACCATTTCCATTGCTGTATGCGGCGAGTGCTTTATGCAAGCTGAAATATGGATGGACATTTGGAGAGGCTTCTCCGATAAAGCAGGTGGCAAAATGCCACCGACCTATGCTTTTCATACATGGTGATGCCGACACCTACGTTCCGTTTGCGATGATGCAACCACTATATGACGCAAAACCGCAACCCAAACAGATGTGGGTAGCAAAAGGGTCGAAGCACGCCGACGCGTACCTCGACCACCGAGAGGAATATGCTGCCACTGTGCGTGATTTCCTTGAAAACTGAATTACTTCTTTGCCTGCTTACCAAGCAAAAGAAGTGAGAGCAACGGGCTGAAACTGATGATGTGAGCCACAAACAGCGTGACAACTACTATGCAGAGTGCGACAAGAGCTGCAATTGCAGTGAGAGGCACAAACGGCAGACCCATTGCCTTGAGCGGCTCTTGAAGCGGAGTGAGAGGGAATAGGAAGAAATAGTGCAGCAAATAGATTGACAAAGATTCGGTGCCGAGATACTTGAAAAAGCGTGCTACAATAGAAGGACGAGACTCGGCTCGGGCAACCGGAGCAAATTCGCGACTGCTCCAAGGTGAAACAGCTGTCACGGCGATAACCACAACTGAGACGTGGAGCAGCGGACGCGAAATGATGCGAGTCCATTCAGGAATATAAGGCAAGTCCCATGGATAGACTAAAGTGAAGAGAGCGAGAGGGAACAGAATGGCAGCAACTGTGAGCCATGTGCCACTTGAAGTGACTTTTAGCCACACTGTGGAATACTTCTTCGCAAAGACTCCAAATATGAATATGGGGAAAAACCATGAGAGCAGACCAAGACCTGCAATGTCGAAATTATCAGCCTCAGACGACCAGAGCGAAGCAACAAAGAGCAGAACGGCATAGGTGACAACTACCGCTACCAACTGCTGCCACAGCCGACTGCATCGGCGCAGAACTGCACTCAGCGGCCAGTAGATGAGAAACAACATAAAGAGGCAGAGAGTGAACCAATAGCCGTCTTTCCAGAAACTGCAATACAAGCCTGTGAGAGTAGATGACATAGGAGAGCCGAGAGAGCTGTGAGGAAAATACCATATCCATAGCGCGCTAACCACGAAGAATGGCACAATGAGCTGAATGAAACGTTTCTTCAGAGCAGGAGGCGCAAAAGAATCCTTGTAGGTGAAATATCCACTAATGAAGAAGAAAACGGGCATGTGCACTTGTCCGATGAGCTTGAACAAGAAAGCGGCATCGATGCCACGAATGCACATAGTGATGACGTGACCCATTACCACAAGGAATATTGCCATTCCCTTGAGCAGATCGAAATATTCAATTCGTTGTTTCATTTTCAATTTTTTTTGCCCTAAGCGGGCATTATTTCCATTCCAAGAGGTGCGATTACTGTTGGTTGATAGTGATGGTGGATCCGGCAGAGTGTGCCGCTATTTGAGGCGCATATTGGCTCTGGATTGAGGCAACGCCTACATTGTAGGTGCCGGGAGCGGTAACGTGGAGGTCGTAGGTGATGATGTGCGTGCCCTTGGGAAGATAATTGAAGAAGAGTCGGGTGGCATCATTCTTCACTTCCTGATAGAAACCGGTACCATCGAGCCAACGATAGTCGGACAACTGTTCCACGGGTTCGCAGCAAGCAGCACGCTCGTCGTGGAGGGTGACATATTGCAAATCGCGTGAATTTTTGATGACAAAGCGCACCTGGAGACGGTCGCCAACGCGGGCATTGTCGGACTT
>JBJFEF010000168.1:0-23234 GCA_051890435.1 Muribaculaceae bacterium | reverse complement strand
CCCGAGCCATTTGCTGCCACTTGAGAGAATAGCATTGATTGCAGCACTTGCCATGCTTGAACTACCCCAATCGTTGGCTTGCTTGTCGAGAAGGACCCACTTGCGAATAAGGTCGATGTCGGGCGATTGCGGCTCGATTTCAGAGAAAGCGGATAGCATTGTGGTGGTGATTGCCGTCTTGCTGAAGAAGCAGTCCCATCCGATGCGCAGATTGTCCCAATACATACCGGTTTCGGGCTTGGTGATAGAAAATTCGCGAAGAGAGCGAAGAATCTTAGCAGGAGTAGCCTTGTCGCCGTTACGGTGGAGCGCCATAGCGAAATAAGCCTTGGCCGGGAGCGAAAGACCCTTCCATCCGGTGCGCATGGCAGCGAGAGCCTTGCTGTGGACTGGCTTCATAGCGTCGAGCATAGGCATATCGGGATAGAGCGATCGAGTATATACATAGTCGCTTAGAGAATTATAGTCGAATTTCCCTATGTGCTCATTCACGATTCTCAGCTGCTCGGCATCATAGTAGGCGATCGCGCGATTGAGCATTTTGTCAAGGTTAGTGCCCGGGCTGAGATAGCCAAGACGTCGCACCTCGCCAAGCAGTTGTAGGATGGTGTGAGTGGCATAGAACGAAGAAGTGCAGTTGCGATAAGTCACCCAAGTGAAACCGCCATCATCCATTTGCATATCGGCAAGTTTCTTGATGAGTTTATCGGCGCTTTTCTTGTTCAAGGCATCGTCGAAGAGATTGCTGATTGAGTGCATACGCAGCGTCTGTCGGTCGGCCTCACGCAGCCACGGAGAAGCGAGGAGAGTGTTGATTTTCAGCTCGCCATTCTTGGCAAGATTAGAGACAAGAGTAGAGTCGGCCTCGTGAGCGAGCCAATAATCGACAGCCTCACGAATTTCAGGCGAGGAAACAGCGATGCCACGAGCCACGAGCAGAGCATAGAGAGAGTGAGCGATGGAGGTGGAAGTGATGTTGTCATCGCTCACGATAGACGGGAGAGCAGTGACGCAATACCACACAGGATTGTCGCTATATTCGAGCGTCACACGGCTACCCTTGGAGAATTTGGGCAGCTTTAACTCGAAATCCTTCTTGTCGGCATCGATGAAGAAAGGTAGAGTCTCTACCACAGGCGATATAGACGGAAGAATTACCAAGGCATGCTGCTCGCCGTCGCCAAATTGAGATGTGGCGACTCTCACGCGATAACCCACACAAGCGAGAGTGTCGGGAACAGCCCAATCGATTGTGACAGGCTGAGTCTCGCGAGCAGCAAGGCTAAGATTTATTTTGCGCTCAGTGAGAATATCGCCGGTGTTGATGTTGAAAATTTCCACTAAGGCAGTGCATTGCTGGGTGGAGTCGGAGGCGTTCATTATCGATGCTGCAATTTGCACCTTGTCGCCCTGACGGACAAAACGCGGCATATTTGCACGCACCATCACAGGCTTGGAAGTGAGCACTTCCTTAACGAAGCGGGCGGTGTGGAGATCGGAGGTATAGGCAACAGCCTGCATAAGCCATGTAGTGCAGAAGTCGGGGGCTGTAAAGTCGATGAAAATGTTGCCGTCGGCATCAGTACGGAGTGAAGGACGCCAGAGGGCAGTTTGCACATCGGCAGTGCGTACTTGCAGTTTGTCGAGGTTTTGTCCGGCAGCATCGGCAGCATCGGGAGCCATAGCAACTGCTTCTTCCATCACTGCTCCGGGAGCAGCAACAGCCGATTCACATACAATGAAATCACCGCCATCATTCTCGACCACATTTGCCGACTTCGACATAAGACGCATACGGCGACCATAGGCGTGATTGAAAGTGGGGTAGAAGATATTCACTCCGTAGGTTTGTAGCTCGGGCAAGGAAACCGATACGGGATTGAGCTTGCCTGAGTTGGCATACTTGGTGAATGAAGCCGAATTTGAGCCATTATTCATAATGCGGCTCCATACAATATTATAATAACGAGGAGAAAGCGTCATATCCCAGGAATTGTTCTTGATTTGGTTGATGGCATTATCCATCATTTCGCAAATCATAGCACCTTGCACGATATTTCCACGCGCGTCGATGAGCTGGAGCGACCAGCGCTCGGGAGCTCCCGGCACAAGATTGTCGCGGAACACGATGGGCTTGATAGAGATGTCGGCAGGACGGTATTTCGACTTGTGATTAAAATGCTTGCGATAAGACTTTCCGTTGCAAATGGTGATGAAAGTGATGTCGATAAATTCATTCTCATCCTTGGGAATGTCGAAGTTGATGCGGTGCAACCCCGGTTTCAACTTCATCCATCCGTCGGTGAGCACCTTCTTTGAGGTGGCAGCGATGCAATAGATGTGGCTATCGGCGTTGCTGTTGCCGAGGAGGATTGACACATGGTTGTTGTCATCGACCACATTTTCACAATCGGGAATCCATAGCGGTGACTCCACGGGCGGCAGATTGTCGCCGGGACGGAAGAATGTTACGTCGGTGTTGAGCTTTGCATCGTGCGGACCGGTGACAGTGAGTTTGTATTTACCCGAGGGGAGACCTTCGATGCCCGAAAGCACAGGCTTTGCAGAATCGAAGGAGCCTGATGCCAAGGTATTGCCTTGAGAGTCGGCGATAGTATATTGGCAGGTGATTCCGGCAGTGGCATCGGTGCTTCTCACCTCGACGGGCAGTAGAATTTCCTTCTCGGCATTGAAGCACATATCGTGCGAGCCCTTGAGGGAAATGGAGCAGAATTGACCCGTGCGGAACGAAGCAGAAGCCGATTGAGTTTCGCCAGCTGCGGAAGTGACATCGATATCGACAACAAATTGTGAGAATCGATAAGCCGCGTCGGGTGTATTGAGCAGCTCAGCCGGAATGGTGATAGAGAAAGAGCCATCGGCACCGGTTGTAGCGGTGAACGAAGATATGAAATCTTTGTCGCCGGAGAAACGCCACCACGACCATTCCTGCTCGGAGAGCTTGGCTTCGAGGCGTGCGTCGGCAACGGGCATACCGTTGTAGAACATAGCGCGACCGGAGATAACGGCATCTTTGCCTTTCTCGAATAAATTGGGGGTAGTGGTTTCGACGTAGAAGGTGGGTACCTTGTAGTCGCTGACTTCGATGTCCTTACTGCAAAATTCATTGTCTTCGTCATCGGCAGTGGCAAGAGCAAAGTGGAACGTGCCATTCATGCGGTTGCGTGGCACGATGAAAGAGCCTTCGATGCGACCGAACTCGTCGGTGGTAGCATAAAGGGAGTCGATATCCTCATAGTTGGCATCGGAGAAAGTGACTTTGAGCTTCGTTCCTGCAATAATGCTACGAACATTATCGACCGAACGAGAATGATAGACAGCAGCAAATTGCACCTTGTCGCCAGGGTGATATACTGCCAAATCGGTGAAAATGTGAGCCGAATTTTCGCTGCTGAGATACTTTGAGACAAAGTTGACAGCCATTTTAGTGAGGCGGTCGTTGCCACGAGAGGCAAAGATGTCGCAAGAGCTGTATTTCACTTTTTTCAGATTCTTTTTTTCAAGAAGAACCGAACCGTCGGCACCTGTGACTAAAGCTTGGTTGCCTTCGGTGACGGTGATAGTGACTCCCTTGAGAGGAGCGCCAGAAAGAGCATCGACAGCAAACACACGAGTTTCATTTTCGCGAGTGGCAGTGGAGAAAAGCATGATGTCGCTCACGAAGAATGTGCCAAGATTGTGACGGGGCACACTCTTGAGCTTATCGTAAACAGAGGGACCCGATTTGCTGTCGGGGTCGCAATAGACCATATAACGGCCGTAGGGAAGGGCGGGAAGCTCCACTTTCACAGTGTCGGAGAAGGGAACAACGCCATCGCAGTGAATCGACTTGTAGCGACGTATGGGAAGCTGCGACCATTTTCCACGGAAAGCGTAGGCGCTTTCAACGTCATCGGGCAGTTGCATCACATAGACGGTGAAATCGGTTGCGTTGCTTACGTTGCAGTCGATGACGATGGGCGATGAAGAAGCTATCCTGTCGGCAAATTTCACATTGACCTCTCGGGTTTCAAGCTTGAGCTTTAGTTGCTTGACGTTGTCGGCAAAAACCGATTCGGAGTATCGATTGAGGAAATCGGCATATATATCGAATTGCTCTTTATTGCTAAGTTCGTTGACGCCATCGATGGCAAGGAATGACATGTCGGTGCGGTGAGCATATTCACGATAGATGGAAAGAGTTTCGGCAAGCGACTTCTGATATACTTTAGCATTGATGAGCGGAGCATAATCGGAAGAATGGGCAGAGATGATGTCGGCAAGAAGCTTTGTGACGAGGCGGGCGGCTTGGGCATCGTCATCGGCAAATTCTTCAATGATATTGATTGAGTTCCAGGCTAGCACGTCGAGCAAAGAGGGATATACGATGTGAGAGTAGTGGTCTTTGATGATCAGGTCACCGAGCTCGTCGATGCTCATAGCCGCGAGCGCCTTAGTGTCGGTAGTAGCCTTGTCGAGAAGATTTGTGATTCGGGCTGAGAACTGATCTTCGCTCCACTCGTCGATGCTTGTGGAAGCCTCGGTGGAGAGACGCTGTGAAATCTTGTAGCGATAGCGTGAATAGTAATTGTTAAGCATCTTAGCCTCGAAGAAATAGAGCAAGGCGCGGTATTGAGGTGATTTCTCACACTGAGCTACACTATCAACGCGCTCAATGATTGATTGCGCATTGTCGGTTGTAATCATGCTTTTGGCGAGTGATGACTGCACGAGATAGCGCACCACATCGGCACCATTACCGTTATGGAGAGCTGAAGACAGCTTGGCGTCGGCATTTTTGGCTACGGTTTCGGGATAGTCGAAATCGGGAATTGCAGATAAATTTTTGTTTTGAGCCATAGTAAAGTTGATTAAAGCCAGAGAGGCAAATATTAGAGCAATTAATCGTTTCATAATCAGCGATATTAAATTGTTGGCAAATATATGAAAAAAACCGGAACTAAAGAGGAAATTTCAATAGGAATTTCGACGTAAAGTTCCGGTTTATGGTTTTAGATACATCTTACAACAAGAGTGTAAGTTTTGGTTTTAAAGAAAAAAGTTAGCTTATATTGGAATGAAGCTATATTTTTAATAAAAAAGTGGTTTATTTTGTTTTTGAAGATTTTCCTTTGCGGTTGTGGTTAAGCATATCGCGTGTGAAGCGGTTTTCAGCGCGTTTGAGGAGGAAAAGCTGCTTTTTTGAAAGAATCTTCTCGAATTTTTTGAAATATTCGAGCTCGATTTCTCCTTCGCGGGCTTTTACCTCGGCAAGAGCCTCGGCTGCTTTCTGATATTCAAGGTCGGAAATCTCGGCAGAAGAATTGGAAATTTTGTTTTCGAGATTTCGGGCATCGATATTCACTTGATAAATCTCTTTCTCCATAGCCGAATAAAGAGGGAGAAATTCAGATTTTTGAGCGGCAGACATTTCGGTAGCCTCGATTAGCATGTCGTGCTTATATTCGCGCACCTCTTTGAGCCATTTCTCGCGGTCGGCCTTGGATTGCTTAGGTTGTTGTGCATTGACGTTGAAGAAAGTGCACACGATAGCAGCAAATAGTATATATATCAGTTTCATATAGTTTCAAATGATTAAAAAGGTTATTGTTGTGTAGAGTCGAGAGCGTTGTAGTCGTCGGCAGCAACGCTATCCTCATAAGTGAGAATGTCGTACTCAGAAACATCTCCGTGAAGCATGAAATCGTCCACATTAGCCTCATTCTGGAACCCGGCGACGATCTCGGGATTATATATACCTTTATCAGTAGAGCCAATGCCATTGAAAATCTGCATCATGCACCACATTCCGGCGAACATAGCAGCCATGTAAACGAAAGGACGGACCCGCTGCCAGCGAGTAGGCTGGGGAATAGGCTGAATGTTTTGCTCGGGTAGAGATTTCGCCATCTTCTCGGCAAAATCACTGAAATAGTTGTCAGGAACCTTGAATCCCGAGTCTTTGCCAATAGTTGATAATATGTCGTTATTCTCTTTCATCTCGCTTGTTTGACTAATAAGGATTAAAAAGGTTTAATTGATATCCGAAAAAAATTGTTCGATTTTTTTGATTGCATGGTGATAGGAAGCTTTCAATGCACCGACAGTGGTGCCGAGAATTTCGCTCATATCCTCATATTTCATCTCATCGAAGTAGCGCATGTTGAATACAAGGCGCTGTTTTTCGGGGAGTTGGTTTATAGCTTTCTGTAATTGTAGTTTCACTTCATCACCGTCGAACCATTCATCGGCCTGCAGATTGTCGATAAGGAAGGACTCGTCGTCGATCGACACATTATTTTTTGCTTTTTCTTTGTTGATAAAAGTGATGGCTTCGTTGATGGCGATTTTGTAGAGCCAAGTGGAAAGCTTTGCATCGCCACGGAAGTTGTCGATATTGGTCCAAGCCTTAATGAAAGTGTTTTGGAGCAGGTCGTTGGTGTCGTCGTGGTCGATAACCATACGTCGAATCTGCCAGTAAAGCGGTTCGGTGTAGTGAGCAATCACGCGAGTGAAAGCCTCACGACACCGTGCAGGGTCGTGAAGTTGCTCGGTGATTATCTCCTCGTTATATTTATTGTCGGTTATCATTATAAAAAACGGCGCGGCCTTGAAGCTAAAAAATGTTGTTTAGTTGATAAAATAGAAATTTTGCGCTAATTTAGTCGAAAAATTCTAATTTTGCGAGAATTTCAGATATTTTAGTATGTGAAAATTATTAAAAAGTAGAAAATCAGATGGAAATAGGAACAATATTAGCAGCATTGGGGCTCACGCTTGTGGCAGGATTATCGACCGGAGTGGGTAGCTTACTTGCATTTTTTGCGAAGGCGAGCAACACGAGGTTTCTCTCGTGTGCGCTGGGCTTGTCGGCAGGGGTGATGGTGTATGTGTCGTTTATGGACCTGTTGCCGGGAAGCATGGAAGCTATGGGCGACTTTTTTGAGGGGAAATTGCCTCAAATCTATTCGCTACTTGCGTTTTTTGTGGGAATAGGGGTGATTGCATTGATAGATTTTCTTATTCCCGAGGATGAGAATCCGCATGAGATGCACAGTTATGACGAGCTCAACGATAACAGCTCGCACAATCACCATGTGAAGCGGGCAGGAGTGATGGTGGCTCTTGCCATAGGCATTCATAATTTTCCTGAGGGCCTTGCCACATTTGTGTCGGCACTCGACGGAATAGAGGTGGCATTGCCGATAGTGGTGGCGATAGCCATTCACAACATCCCCGAGGGAATGGCGGTGTCGGTGCCAATCTATTATGCCACAGGGAGCAAGGTGAAGGCACTGCGCTATTCGTTCTTGACCGGACTTGCCGAGCCTCTTGGTGCGGCAGTGGGAGCGGCGTTTCTCATGCCGTTCTGGAATCCGGTGATAGGGGCTTTGTTGCTTGCCTTTGTTGCGGGAATTATGGTGTATATATCTTTTGATGAGCTGTTGCCGAGTGCCGAGCAATATGGACATCACCACATGTCGATAATAGGTGTGATAGCCGGATTGGCAATAATGGCAGGCGGGTTGCTTTTATTTTGAAATGAAAGGATAAAAGGCTGAAATATTCATGGCAGAAAAATAGCGGCGCAAGAGTGAGTGTTTGCGCCGCTATTTGTATAGATGGTTGATGGAAACTTATTGCTGAGTGTAGATGTAGGCTTCGGCTTCAACCTGGAATCCCATGCATTTGAAAGAGATGTTGGCACGCTCGTGGATGAAGTAATCGACGGGTGAGAAGCTCGGACGCACCACAACCTCGATGTCGGATAGAGTGTAGTCGGGCTGTTCAACGCCTTGTAGCTTAGGAATTACCGACTCGGCGCTGTAAACCATGCCTCGAGCATCAGCCGAAACGGTGAGACCTTCAACGGTCATGTCGCTGAGAGTGATAGGCATCTTGTCGGAGAATTTCACATTGTCAACCACCATAGTTGCAGAGAATGACTTTGCATCGGTTTTGCCGGTGCTGAGGGCGAACTTATAGGAAGCTTGATCCCACACGAACGGGTCGCCACCGCGAAGTGGAGTCACCGTAGTGGTTGAATGTTTTGCATAGGTGTCTTCAACGTAGGAAGCATAGACACGAGTGGTGCCATTGACTACATAGGAGAACTTGAGAGTGATGCCGGTGTATTGACCATAAAAATCGGTAATCTTGAGTGCAGGCAGCTCGGCACCAGCAGTGTTGGTTACAACCGGTGCAGCGGCATAGAAATAGTAGCCCTTGTCGGACGACATTTTGAGAGGAAGATTTGAAATCTTGTAGGTAGATGCGCTGATTTCGGTGTCGCTTGTGGTGACAGAAACCGTATTAGCCACGAAGTCAAATTCCACACTATAGTTGGCTGCAGTGATTTTATACTCACCATTGGTGTTAATAGAGTTGTAGCAACTGGCTACAAAAGATTGCTTGTTCTCTTGGTTGCCGTCATCGTTAAGGCACGATGTGTTGGCAAGAAGAAGCATTGAGAGAGCAAAGAATGCAAAAATTTTCTTCATAATTAAGCTTTTATAAATTTATTGAATATTCACTTTAAGAGTAACACCTAATTGTCGCGGGCGACCACGTTGGAGGAAAGAATTGTTGATCGACATGAAGTAGAAAGTCCTGTAGTCGGTGTCGGTGAGGTTTTCTCCCCAAAAGTCGAGGGTGAAATTCTTGCACACAAACGAGACTTTGGCTCCGAGGAGAGCATAAAGATTCTGGCTAATGTCGTTCTCTTCATTCCAATAGATTTTGCCTGCGCCATTCACATTTGCGCTGAGCACAATATGTCGCAACCAATCGTTGCCGATGGGGAAGCGATAGTTTGCGGCTGCAAAGATAGTGTTTTGTGGAGCGTAAGGAATAAAATTATTAGCAAAATCTTGTTTACCGTTGTTAAATTCCTTAAAACGAGCGTTGGTGTAGCCATAACTTGCGCTGAATGAGAGCCTGTCGGATGGGAAAGCTTGCAATGCAAGTTCCACGCCGTAGCTACGGGTTTTGCCGGCATTAGTCATGACACGACCTGTGGTGTTGCCATCGGGAAACACCGTAAGTTGCTGGTCGGTGCAGTTGATGTAGAATAGAGAGATGTCGGTGTGGAGGCGATTGTCGAACCACTCAGAGTGAGAACCGACTTCGTAGGTCCAGCTATGTTCGGGCTTGTAGGTGATTATTTCATCTACTTTGTATGACGATCCGAATCCCATTGTGCCCATAACGCGCTGTTGCAGCACGTCGGAGAACATTTGGGTGTTGAAACCGCCGGCTTTGTATCCCTTGGCAGCCGAGAGGTAGATTCGAGCTTTTGTGGCGCAAGGGATGTCGTAGGTGACAGAAAATTTAGGGAGCAGTTCGAGGAACGATTCGCTCATGCTTCCAGGGTCGTCGATTACCACGGGTTTGTGGACAATAAGCTGGTTGGTAGCGTTTTTGATGACGCTGTAGCCGGTGTTGCACGAGCTGCGGTAGTCGAGAGCAGCATGTTCGTAGTCGAGGCGCAATCCGGCAAGGAATGTGAAGTCGCCGAGATGTAGGGTGCTTTGGTGATAGGCAGCGAAGCCATAGTTTTGAATGGTGAAGTTGCTACCCAACAGAAATTCGCGAGAATCCCATTCTATGCGGTTGTCGGTGATGTTGCTGTTGTAGTTGTGCTCAATCAGTTGGCTTATTCCATCGTTGAGGAAAGTGACAGGGGCATCCATGTCGCAGGTCTTGAAGAAGCCGAAGATGCCTCCGAGCCAGTTGTAATGAGAATTTACAGAGCCTTTTGCGATGAAATCTTGCGTGATAGCGTGCTCTCGCTTGGCTTGTGTGAGGGTGAAATATGACGCCGGGAGAAAATCCTGGTCGAGCGTCATGTTGTCGTTGATGTATTGGTAGCTTGTAATGCTTGAGATGCTCACTTTGTCGAGATTGAGACCGATGGTGAGGCCCTCGGTGATGCTTGTTCGGCGATAGAAGCAAGTGTCGTTGTAGCTGATGATACCCGGGGTGAAGTTGCCCACGAGGGTGTTGGCTTGGCGAACGAGTTCATAGGGATAGCCGCCTTGTCTCACTACAGATAGTGATAGTACGTTGTCGATGCTCAAGCGAGAGGAGGGGCGCCATTGTGCCTTTATTCTGCCTCCGCCCTGATGTTCCCAGTCGCATTTTTCGCCTGAATATTGATTGGTGAAGAAGCCATCGGTTGAGCGGTAGTATGCCGAAGCCGAAAGTCCCAGTGTGCTGTTGATTTTGGAATATTGCGATGCTCCGATGCGCCATGAGTTGCCCGAGGAGTAGCTTGCAATGGCACGAGTGCCCTGATAGGATAGGGGAGAAAGGGTGTAGATGTTGATGAGGCCACCCATTGTGTTTCGGCCAAAGAGTGTGGCTTGCGAGCCACGAATCATTTCTATGCGGTCGATGTCGGGGAGGTCGAAGTCGTAGTTGTCCTTATTCATTATGGGCACGTTGTCGATGTTCATTCCCACAACGGGCTGGTCGATTCGAGCGCCGAGTCCGCGCACATAGATTGAAGAAGTGATGCGGGATCCATAATCGGGCATAAAGAAATTGGGCACGAGATTGCTTGCCGTCTTGGCATCGGTAATTCGGAGCGACTCGATGCTGTTGCGGCTGATTGATGACGAAGAAACCGCCTGATACTCGAGATTGGCACCCTGCTTGATGGCAGTGACAGAAAGCTCTTTTAGTGCAATACTCTGCAAAGAATCGGTATCGCTTGATGAAGCATGGGAGAATGCCGGTAAGCAGAGTGCTGCGATTGATATGTAGATTGAAAATTTCATGTTGCAAAGTTAGGGATAAAAAATTGAAGCTACAATCGCTAAAAGTAGTGATGTGAGTGAGTGTGAAAGTGCTCAGGAAGGCAAAAGATGGAATAGAAAAGCCCTAAAATTACCAATAATTAATTTGGGATATGTGGGTGATATACGAAAAGTTTTTTGTATATTTGCACTGCAAAAATGGGACTTCTTATTGCCTTGAGTTATCTGTGGAAGGGTAATATCAAGAGAATGAGAAGATTATGCCCTTTCTGTACGTTGTTATAGACAAAGCGATAATGAATTTGAAAACTAACCATATACTCGGAATTTGCCGTGAAACTGATGCTTTTCAGAAAAATCAGTGTCATGGTTGCGTGTATATTACAGGCAAAGAAGATCGATATATGGCAGTCGCTGAAAACGGGAATGAGCTGGATAAAAGTCACCAAAGGCAATGATAGCCGGGTGTGCTTGATTTCAGGCTCATTTTTTATTGCTTTAAGCTTGATGCTGATGGCGTGACGTGAAAGGCATTAGAGAGAAAGAGAAATAAAATAAATAAAATAGTATATAAAGTAAATTTATGGAATTATCAGTATTCGGTATTCAGAGCACCACGTTGATGGTGGTTGCAGTAATCACCGGTCTTGGACTGGTAGCTGCTGCCCTCGTCATAGCCGGGCTCATATCACCGCGCTCGTTCTCTCTGCAGAAGGGAGTAGCTTATGAGTGTGGTGTGGAAACTCGTGGAGAAAGTATGATGCAATTCAAAGTGGGTTATTACCTCTTTGCAATTCTGTTTCTCATGTTCGATGTGGAAACCGTATTTTTGTTCCCATGGGCGGCAATCTGCCGCAGTCTGGGTCCTAACGGACTTATTAGTGTAGGAGTATTCCTGTGTGTATTAATTTTAGGCTTGGCATACGCTTGGCGGAAAGGAGCATTGCAATGGAAGTGAGCATAAAAGGAATGAAGAAGGAAGACTTCAAGGATAACGAATACATCGACAAGCTCGTGGAAGAGCTTAACGCATCGGGAGCCAACGTGGTGGTAGGCTCGATTGACAAGCTTATCAACTGGGGACGCGCCAACTCGCTGTGGCCTTTATGCTTCGGCACGAGCTGTTGCGCCATTGAGTTTATGCACCTTGGAGCAGCACGACACGATATGGCACGCTTCGGATTTGAGGTGGCACGTAACTCACCCCGTCAAGCCGACTATATTATGGTGCAAGGAACAATCGTACACCGCATGGCACCGGTGTTGATGCGACTTTATGAGCAGATGGCAGAGCCTAAGTATGTGATAGCCTGTGGAGGCTGTACGGTATCGGGCGGCCCGTTCAAGGGATCGTATTGCGTGGTTGAGGGAATCGATAAGATTCTCCCGGTGGATGTGTATATTCCCGGATGTCCTCCGCGCCCCGAGGCAATGTTCTATGGCTTGATGCAGTTGCAGCGCAAGATGAAGGTGGAACGCTTCTTTGGAGGCGTAAATCGCCAAGAGAAAATCAAGGACTTTATCGCCCAGCATCCCGAAAAGGCCGAGGCAATGAAGTAACCGCCACTGAAGAGAGATAGAAAAATCAAGATTTTTTAGACAATAACGACTTATATACATTAAATATAAATGGTTGACTTAAAAGAAAAAATCGGCAAATTGTGTCAATCAGCCACATTTGAGGATGGCGAGGTGCTTCGCGTGTGCATCGATGCCAAGGAATGGCGTGCACTTGCAGAGCAGCTGAAGAACGATGCCGAGCTCAACTTTGACTATCTGGTGGCAGTGATTGGTTGCGACTGGAAAGAGACACTCGGCTGTGTGTATGAACTTACTTCGACTGCCACTCGTGTGATGCTTGAGGTGAAAGTGACAACTGCAGACAGAGAAAACCCGATGCTTCACAGCGTGAGCGACTTGTGGAAGGTGGCTTTGCTGCAGGAGCGTGAAGTGTTTGACTTCTATGGCATCAAGTTTATCGGACACCCCGATATGCGCCGCCTCTTCTTGCGCAATGACTGGGTAGGCTACCCACTGCGCAAGGACTATGACGCCAATCCCGAAATCAACCCCATTCGCCTTAACCTTGAGGAAAATGAGGACGACTCAGTGACCTATGTGGAGGAGAACGGTAAGGTGGTGGAAAAGAAATACAAGCTCTTTGAGCCCGAAGACTATGTGGTAAACTTTGGTCCGCAGCACCCATCGACTCACGGTGTGATGCGCTTGCGCACACTCATCGACGGAGAGACAGTGAGCCGCGTGGTTCCGGTTCCGGGTTACATTCACCGCGGAATCGAGAAGCTTTGCGAATCGCACTCTTATCCGCAGACACTGATGTACACCGACCGTATGGACTATATGTCGGCACACCAGAATCGCCATTGTCTCTGCCTGTGCATTGAGAAGGCATTGGGCGTAGAGGTGCCACGCCGAGTACAGATTATCCGCGTGATGATGGATGAGCTGATGCGCCTCTCGTCGCACTTGCTGTCGTATGGCTGTATGACAATGGATATGGGAGCAACCACAGCATTCTTCTATGGCTTCCGCGAGCGTGAGCAGATACTCGATATCTTCGACAAGACTTGCGGTGCACGCATGTCGCTCCACTACAATGTGATTGGAGGCGTGGTGGCAGACGTTCACCCTGACTTTATAAAAGATGTACGCGCGCTGTGTGCTATTATGCCCGAGCGTCTGAAGGAGTATCACAAGCTCTTCACCGGCAACGTGATTGCACAAAACCGTACAAAGGGTGTGGGCGTAATCACTAAGGAAGAGGCTATCAATTATGGTATCACCGGACCGTCGGCACGTGCTACGGGTTATAGCTGCGATGTGCGTAAGCATTCGCCCTATGCAATATATAATGAGCTGAAATTTGACGAGGTGCTTGAGACTGCAGGCGACAGCTTTGCACGCTACATGGTGCGTATGCGCGAGATAGAGCAGTGTGTAAGCCTTCTTGAACAGCTTTGCGACCTCTTGGAGAATGAGGAAGGCAATGAAATATGTGCAAAGGTGCCCAAGCTCATCAAGCTGCCTGTGGGACACTGGTTCCAGCAGGTTGAGGCAAGCCGTGGAGCATTTGGCGTGTATATTGAAAGCGACGGGGGCAAGAATCCCTACCGCATGCACTTCAACAGCCCGTGCTTGAACCTTATAGGAGTAGTGGATTTGAGCTGCAGCAACTACAAGATTGCCGACCTCATCACTATCACAGCGTCGCTAGACTATGTGATACCTGATATCGACAGATAAATGACGGAATAAAAAACAAGAACACAGAACACTAAAACAAAAGATTGAATAATATGTTGGATTTTGGCGTATTTACCAATTGGTTTGACCAACTGCTCGAGAGCGTAATGCCAAGCTGGGCAGCCACAGTGATTGAATGTGTGATAATCGGTGTGTTGCTTCTTGCAGTTTACTCCGTGCTTGCACTCTTCTATATCTTCTATGAACGTAAACTTTGTGCATGGTTCCAGTGCCGCCTTGGCCCGATGCGTGTGGGTCCTTGGGGCATTCTGCAGAGCTTTGCCGATATGTTTAAGATACTTATCAAGGAGCTTATCCGCCTTGAGAATATAGACCGTTTCCTCTTTGCGCTTGCTCCCTATCTGGTAATTGTGGCATCGATGCTATCGTTTGCCGTGCTTCCATGGGGCAATGGACTGCAGATAATCGATTTCAATATCGGAGTATTCTTTATGATTGCAGCTTCGTCGATTGGTGTGCTTGGCATTCTTCTTGCAGGATGGTCGAGCAACAACAAATATACACTTATCGGTGCAATGCGAAGCGGCGCCCAGATGATAAGCTATGAGCTTTCGGTGGGACTTTCGATTATGACGATGGTGGTGTTTGCAGGCACAATGTCGATTACAGGTCTTGTGGAGGGACAAGCCGATGGCTGGTTTATCTTCAAGGGACACATTCCTGCAGTGATAGCGTTCATCATCTACTTGATTGCAGCCACAGGCGAGACCAACCGAGGCCCGTTTGACCTTCCGGAGGCAGAGCACGAGCTTACAGCAGGATACCACACAGAGTATTCGGGAATCCACTTCGGATTCTTCTATCTGGCAGAGTATCTCAACCTGTTTATCGTGTCGGGAATAGCATCGCTCATGTTCTTGGGTGGCTGGATGCCCTTCCACGTACCCGGTTGGGAAGGCTTTAATGCCATCATGGACTACATACCCTCGGTGGTGTGGTTCCTTGGCAAGGCATTCTTTGTGTCGTTTATCATCATTTGGTTCAAGTGGTCGTTCCCGCGCGTTCGTATCGACCAGCTGCTTGCGCTTGAGTGGAAATATCTTATGCCGATAGGATTATTCAACTTGGTGCTGATGACCCTTGTAGTGGTGTATGGACTTCACTTCTAAAAACAACTAAAAACTGAGACACATATAAAAACACTGACAAATTTCACGAAAACTATGAAAGAGAAATTTGGAAAAATTACCCAAGTGATTGGTCCGGTTGTCGATGTGGCATTCGATGGAGACGAGAATTCGATTCCGTCGATCTACACTGCGCTTACGGTGACCCGCCCCGACGGCTCGGACCTGGTGCTTGAAGTGGAGCAGCACATCGGAGAGGACACGGTGCGCTGTGTAGCGATGGAGAGCACCGATGGATTGCAGCGAGGCATGCAAGTGAAAAATCTTGGTTCTCCGATTTCAGTGCCTACAGGAGAACAGGTGAAAGGCCGATTGCTCAATGTGATAGGCCAACCTATCGACCACTTGAAGGCTCTTGAGGGTGAAAACAGGCGTCCTATCCATCAGCCTGCTCCTCAATTTGCCGACCTATCTATTACCTCAGAAATACTGTTTACCGGTATCAAGGTAATCGACCTTCTTGAGCCCTACTCAAAGGGAGGAAAAATCGGTCTTTTCGGCGGTGCCGGAGTGGGAAAGACTGTGCTTATCATGGAAATGATTCACAACATTGCCCACGGACACAACGGATTCTCGGTGTTCACCGGTGTGGGAGAGCGCACACGTGAGGGTAACGACCTTCTTCGCGAGATGATTGAGAGTGGCGTTATCAAGTATGGCGACAAGTTCCGCGAAGGCATGGACAAGGGTGAGTGGAACATTCAGGATGTGGATATGAAGGAAGTAAATTCATCACAGGCATCACTGGTGTTCGGACAGATGAATGAGCCACCGGGCGCGCGTCTGCGTGTGGCACTTTCGGGACTTACCGTAGCCGAGCAGTTCCGCGACCAGGATGGAGGCGGAAAGGAGATTCTTCTCTTTATGGACAACATCTTCCGTTACACACAGGCAGGATCGGAGGTATCGGCACTTCTTGGTCGTATGCCATCGGCAGTAGGTTATCAGCCTACACTTGCATCGGAGATGGGAACACTGCAGGAGCGAATCACCTCGACGAAGCAGGGAAGTATCACATCTGTACAGGCAATCTATGTGCCTGCCGACGACCTTACCGACCCGGCTCCAGCGACAACATTCAGCTTCCTCGATGCAACCACAGTGCTTAGCCGAAAGATTGCCGAGCTTGGTATCTATCCTGCGGTGGATCCTCTTGATTCCACATCGCGAATCCTCGACCCGCACATTATCGGAGAGGAGCACTATCAGGTGGCGCAGGCAGTGAAGCAGTTGCTCCAGAAATACAATGAGCTTCAGGATATTATTGCCATTCTTGGTGTAGATGAGCTCTCGGATGAGGATAAGCTTGTGGTGGCACGTGCACGACGTGCACAGCGCTTCCTCTCGCAGCCATTCTTTGTGGCAGAGGCATTTACCGGACTTCCCGGTGTGATGGTTCCGCTTAGCGAGACAATTCGCGGCTTCAAGATGATATTGAGCGGCGAGATGGATGAGTATCCCGAGCAGGCATTCCTGAATGTGGGTACAATCGACGAAGCCATTGAGAAGGGTAAGAAGTTGCTTGCTGAAGTAGGCTAACCAAAGCCCCGAAAATTATTGACAACAGAGAATTTTTTTAGAAAATTATGACACTAAATATAATATCGGCTGAAAAGGTGGAATTCACCGGAGAGGTGGAGTGCGTGACAATGCCCGGAGTAGAGGGCTCGTTCTCGGTGCTCGACCATCATGCAGCGATGATTTCTGCTCTCGGTGCCGGCACTATGGAATATGGCAAGGCAGGCGGAGCGAAAGAGTCGAGGCAGATAAAAGGCGGTATTGCCGACATTAATGATAATGTCGTTTCGGTGTGCATATATTAATGATGTGAATATGAAGAAGATTTTAACCATATTATTGACTGCCATCCTCTCGATAGGAGCCTTTAATGCAAAGGCTACGTGCGCAGAGGGCGAGGAGTCGGGTAAAATCGACACCAAGGCCATCATATTTGAGCACTTGGGCGACCGCTATGGTTGGGAGGTGCCTTTCTGCCATCACCAGAGCATACCGTTGCCTATCATTGTGCGCGACTATGAAGGCAAGTGGCACATCTTCAGCTCAGCGCGTGTGCAGCATGGCGAGGAGTACGACGGTTTTCGCATAGCCGCTGAAGGTGACAACCACGGCAAAGTGGTGGGGATGCAGCCCGGCGCCGATGGTGCAATGGTTGAATATCGCCCTCTCGACATCTCAATCACCAAGAATGTAGCTGCGCTTATCATCTGTGCGCTTGTGGTGATGCTTTGCGTATTTAGCGTGAAACGCTGGTATAAGAAGCATGGCATGAAAGCACCGCGTAAGTGGACAGCATTTATTGAGTTGATTGTGGAGTTTGTGTATATGGGTGTGATTCGACCCACGCTTGGAGCTAAGGCACCCAAGTTTGCGCCTTACTTGCTCACAGTGTTCTTCTTTATATTGACGATGAACCTTCTTGGCTTGATAGTGATATTCCCCGGAGGAGCCAACCTGACGGGCAATATTGCAGTGACTATGGTGCTTGCACTGTTCACATTCTTTATCACCAACCTTTTTGGTTCGAAGCACTATTGGAAAGACATTTTCTGGCCGGAGGTGCCACTGTGGCTGAAGTTCCCGATTCCTATCATGCCAATGATTGAGGTGTTTGGAATTTTCACAAAGCCGGCGGCATTGATGGTGCGTCTGTTTGCCAACATGATGGGCGGACACATGATAGTGATAGTGCTGACACTTCTTATTTTCATCTTTGCAGCACTCGGAGGAGTAGCTGTGGGAGCTGGAACGTCGGTTGTGTCGGTGGCTTTCTCACTGTTCATGCTTTTGCTCGACACGCTGGTGAGCTTTATTCAGGCATTCGTGTTCACAATGCTATCCACATTGTTTATCTCGCTGGCACAGGCGCCGGCCGAGCATCACGAATAGGCTGAAAAACCTACCAAGGCGGCAGTAATTGCCGCAACCCTTGCAAGGTGATCGCAACAAAAAAGTGACACAGCAATGTGCCACACAAATAAAAACAAATGCAAAGGTGCAGCAATGTGCCATGCAACAAAAACAAATTGAATTAAATAACAAAAAATATTAACTTTTTAAAAATTTACAACTATGTTAGGAATGATTTTAGCGTTTGAAGCCCTTGTTGGCGTAGGAGCTTGTATAGGTGCTGGTATTGCAGCAATTGGTGCAGGATTGGGTATCGGAAAGATTGGCTCATCGGCAATGGAGTCAATCGCGCGTCAGCCCGAATCGGCAGGCGACATCCGTAGTAACATGATTGTTATTGCAGCTCTTGTAGAGGGTGTTGCACTGTTTGCCGTGATTGTTTGCGCACTTTCATTGTTCCTCTAATAATAAACTCATTAACAGGACAATATGGAACTGTTCACGCCGGAATTTGGCTTAGTATTCTGGATGTTTGTGGTATTTGCCCTGTTGTTCTTTTTGCTGGCAAAATTTGCATGGCCCTTCATAGTGAAAAGCTTGGAGGAGCGTGCAGAGCTCATCGATAAGGGAGTGATATATGCCAAGGAGGCAAAGGAACAACTCGACAATTCCAAGGCAGCAGCTGAGAAATACATAGCTGAAGCACAGATGAAGCAAGCCGAGATTTTGCGTGAGGCAGCGAAAATGAAGAGCCAGATTATCGAGGATGCCAAGGCGGCAGCTTCGGTAGAGGCAAAGAAAGTAATGGACGCAGCCAAGCTTGCGATAGAGCAGGCCCGCAAAGAATCGGAGTTGCAGTTCCGCAACGAGGTCAGCGCATTTGCACTTACCATTGCAGAGAAGATGGTACGCAAGAATATGTCGGACGACAAGGCGCAGACCGAGCTTGTGGATAAATTGTTGAATGAGGTTGAGGTAAAAAACTAAAATAGAGAGCAATATGAATGAAGGACTAATTCCCGGCCGCTATGCCAAGGCACTCTACAAATATGCCACAGAGCAGGGTGAGAGTGAGGCTGTGTATGGCCAAATGAAGAAGCTGGCAGCGAGCTTTGCCGCCGAGCCGGCGCTTCGCAAGGCTGTGTGCAACAAGTTCTTGCCGGCCATGGATAAGGAAAAGGTGCTTTTGTCGGCGGCTGAATCGAAGGAGGGTAGCTGCCTCTCAAAGTTCATAAAGCTTGTTTTCGACCACAACCGTGAGGACTTCATGCGCGACATAGCGCTGGCATATGAGAAGATATATCGCATAGCCAACAATATTGCGCAAGTGGAGATAATCAGTGCCCATCAGCTGGGTGCCGACCAACTGAGCAAGATTGTCGAAGTGGTGGAGCAGCAGCTCAAAGGCAAGAAGATAGAGCAGACCACCCGCGTGGATGCCGGCCTGATAGGAGGTTTTGTTATAAAAGCCGATGATCAGCTTCTTGATGCTTCGATAAAGAATGAATTAAAGAAATTGCGTTTACAACTACTAAGTAAATAACGTGAGATGACAAACCCAAGTGAAATATCAGAAATATTAAAACAGCAGCTTGATAGCGTCAACGGCAAGATGGCGTTTGAAGAGGTAGGCACTGTGCTTGAGGTGGGTGACGGTGTAGCTCACGTCTATGGTCTCGACAACGTGAAAGCCAATGAGCTTGTGGAGTTTGAGAACGGAACGACGGGAGTGGCAATGAACCTTGAGGAGAGCAATGTGGGCGTTATTCTTTTGAACAACGTCGATAAGGTGTCGGAAAACATGTCGGTGAAGCGCACGGGCGAAATTGCTTCAATCCCGGTGGGAGAGGGCTTGCTCGGACGTGTAATCAACATCCTCGGAGAGCCTGTCGATGGCAAGGGACCCATTGAGGGAGAGCTTATCCGCCTGCCGCTTGAGCGCAAAGCACCTGGCGTAATTTTCCGCCAGCCGGTTAAGCAGCCGCTGCAGACCGGCTTGAAGGCTGTGGATTCGATGGTGCCCATTGGCCGTGGCCAGCGTGAGCTAATCATTGGCGACCGCCAGATTGGAAAGACAGCTATCGCTATCGACACTATTATTAACCAGCGCGGCAACTTTGAGGCAGGCAAGCCCGTGTATTGCATCTATGTGGCAATCGGACAGAAGGCATCGACCGTTGCATCGGTGGTGAACACACTGCGTGAGCACAATGCTCTTGAATATACCGTAGTGGTTGCAGCCACTGCAGCCGATTCGGCAGCGATGCGCTATTATGCACCGTTTGCCGGCGTGGCAATCGGAGAATACTTCCGCGACTCAGGCCGTGATGCACTTATCGTGTATGATGACTTGTCGAAGCAGGCAGTAGCCTACCGTGAGATATCGCTTATCTTGAAGCGACCTTCGGGACGTGAGGCATATCCTGGTGATATCTTCTATCTGCACAGCCGCTTGCTTGAGCGTGCAGCCAAGATTATTGAGAATGATGCACTTGCAGCCACAATGAACGACCTCCCCGAGGTGATGAAGAGTCGTGTGAAAGGTGGAGGTTC
This sequence comes from Muribaculaceae bacterium, assembly GCA_051890435.1. GTDB lineage: Bacteria > Bacteroidota > Bacteroidia > Bacteroidales > Muribaculaceae > CALZFJ01. The sequence goes on along the minus strand of JBJFEF010000168.1, from coordinate 2,641 downwards.
GCTCACAGCGCTTCCTATCATTGAGACGCAGGCCGGCGACGTTTCGGCTTATATCCCGACGAATGTGATTTCGATTACCGACGGACAGATTTACCTTGAGTCGGCTCTTTTCAACCAAGGAGTACGTCCCGCAATCAATGTGGGAATCTCGGTATCGCGCGTGGGAGGTAATGCCCAAATTAAGGCGATGAAGAAGGTGGCAGGTACGCTGAAAATCGACCAGGCACAATTCCGTGAGCTTGAGTCGTTCACCAAGTTTGGTGGCGATATCGACCCGGTAACAGCGAAGGTAATCGACAAGGGTCGCAAGAATGAGCGCTTGCTGATACAGCCCCAATATGAGCCGTGTGCCGTAGAGGAGCAGATTGCAGTGATTTATTGCGGAACCAAGGGATTGCTTGAGAGCGTGCCTATGGACAAGGTTGCAGAGTTTGAGAAGCTGTTCATCCAGTATCTCAAGGCTAAGCACCAAGCCGATGTGCTCGACGTGCTGAAATCGGGCGTTATCAATGATGACGTAACCGGCAAGCTCGAGCAGGCTGCACGTGAGATAACAAGTAAGTACAGAGTTTGAATATAGACCGAAACTATGTCAACGTTACGCGAATTAAAAGGACGCATCGGCTCCGTTGCCTCGACAGAGAAAATCACGAGTGCAATGAAGATGATTTCGTCGGCAAAAATGCACAAGGCAGAGCAGGCACTGCGCCGCCTTGTGCCATTTCGCAGCCGCATAGAGGGCGTGATGGCGCACTTGATGGCAGCAGAGGCAGAGTATAGCTCACCGCTCATTGAGATTCGTGAGGTGAAAAGCGTGGCATTAGTTGTGTTTGGAACCGACGACGGATTGTGTGGAGCCTATAACATCAATATTTTCAAGGAAGTGCTAAAGCGCATTAACGAATGCCGTGAGAAATATGGCAAAGGGTTGCGCATAGTGCTCTATCCTGTGGGAAAGAAGATGATAAAGGCAGTGTCGAAGATAGCCGGAGCCGGAGTAGAGGTGAAGGTGGTTGACGGCATCAACACCCGCAGTACGCTCGAGGAGATTGGATCGTTTACCGAAGTGCTGAAGGGCGACTTCTTGAGCGGTGATGTGGATTGTGTGGATATTGCATATATGCACTTCCACTCAGTGAGCCGCCAACGCATACAGATTGACCGCTTGCTGCCGGTGAGCCATGAGGCGATAGCCGGCGACAACCGCCCCGCCAATCCCAACAGCCCATGCATCTTCGAGCCCGACGCAAATGCTATATTCAACAGTGTGCTGCCGCTCTACATCGCATCGACCATGCATGACATCTGCACCGAGAATAATGCCTCGGAGGCAGCTGCCCGCGTGATGGCAATGCAGAGTGCCAACGACAATGCACAGAAGTTGCTTGGCGAGCTTCAGCTGGAGTATAACAAACTGCGCCAGCAAGGCATCACCACCGAACTCCTCGACATACTTGGAGGACAGGTGGAGCGCTAAGCGCTTACACACAGACGATATTGACTATAAAAAGGAGAGTAGATAATACCGGTCTCTCCTTTTTATAATCAAATCGGAGAATAAAGGAATTACAGGAAACCGGTATTGAATATTTAAGACAAAAACATTTAGTTTGACTTATCTATGAGTAGTATAAAAGATTATTTCTCGTCACTCTTTAATGGGGCATGGAGCCTCGTACAGGGTATGCAAGTTACGGGTAAGGAGCTTGTTACACCTAAAATCACGAAACAGTATCCCGAAAACCGCGAAACACTTGACATTCCCGAGCGATTCAGGGCCACATTGAAATTGGTTTATGATTCAGAGGGAAATCATAAGTGCATTGCTTGTGGACTATGTCAAATGAACTGCCCGAATGGCACAATCCACATTGAGTCGAAGATGGTGGAACTGCCCGACGGCAAGAAACGCAAGAAATTGGTGAAATACATGTACGACCTTGGCAGCTGCACATTCTGCCAGTTGTGCGTGACATCGTGTGCATCACACGCCATTGAGTTCAGCAACGACTTTGAGCAGGCAGTGTTTACACGCGACAAGCTGGTGAAGCAGCTCAACTACCTTCAGGAGAAGGAGGAGCCAGCTCCCGCTCCCAAGCCGGCACCTCAGCCCACCACTGAGGAGAAATAAAAGTGGGAGAGGCGACAAAGAAAGAATAGAAGAGGACTAATAGGGCTATGCTCATAAAGGCATAGAGCTGATAAGCCTCATAATAAAGCGAAAAAAATAAAAACAAATAAATAATATGGATTCAGTAGGAAATATTTTAATGTATTTCATAATTGCGCTTGCAATTATCGTGTTCTCGGTGCTGACGGTGACTTCGCGTAAAATCTTGCGCTCAGCCACATATTTGCTTTTCGTGTTATTTGCAACGGCAGGAATTTATTTCCAGATAGGATATGAGTTCCTTGGTGCGGTGCAGATAGCAGTGTATGCGGGAGGCATTATGGTGCTGTTTGTGTTCTCGATTTTGCTCACAAGCCGCCCAGGCAACAATTCCGAGCCTCTCACCACTCACAAGAAGTGGATGGGACTAAGTGCCGCCGTAGCAGGAGTGGCATTGTGTGGCTATTCATTGCTCAGTTATGGAGCATTTCTTGGACGCCAGATGTCGGCCAACTTGAATGTTGACATTCA
>JBJFEF010000167.1:4294-7328 GCA_051890435.1 Muribaculaceae bacterium | reverse complement strand
AGGTGGCTGGTTAGGGTGGCTAACATTTGTGCCACTGAGGTGACACGGGTGTCGCCTATGGTGATTTCGTTGGGTGATGTGGCTGTGATGGTGGCTGCCACTGTGGGGGCATCGGGAGCCTTGGTGGCCTTGGTTGCTGCCACTTCGGGGGCATCGGGGGCATCGGGGGCTGCGATGGCAATGCCGCAACGTGTGAGGGCGTTGCGCAGCCAGTAGCGTAGCTCGGGGTCGGGGCAATGCAGCGCCACTGTTCCTCGGGTGGGCACGGCTACTTCGTAGTCGCCTTTGAGCATATTGAATTTTACTTTTTCGCTTTCAAACATTGATTGCATGGCACCCGAGAGCACCACATCTTCGGTGACTCCGCAAAGCAGTGTGCGGTTTCCTGTCACCACCCACAGCTCGTCGGCAAGGAGGAGAGTTTGCGACACATCGTGAGTGGATAGCAGAATGGCTTTGCCGGTGGAGTGAGCGAGGCGGCTGAGCAGCTGCAAGGTGTCGATTCGGCTTGCCACATCGAGGAAAGCGGTGGGCTCGTCGAGGATGATTAGCGGTGTTTCTTGCGCCAGGGCTTTAGCAATCATCATCTTCTGCCGCTCACCGTCGCTGAGTTGGGCAACGAAGGAGTCGATTTTGTGGGCAATGCCTACGCTTTCGATGGCTTGCTGCACCACTTGGCGGTCGTGACGCGACAGTCGGCCAAGGAATCCGGTGTGGGGTTGGCGACCCAGCGACACGAGTTCGCGCACGGTGAGACCTCCTGCCATGGTGCGGTCGGTGAACACCATCGACAGCAATTGCGACATTTCGCGGCGCGAGATGCGTGTGATGTCGCGGCCATTGAGCGTCACTATGCCCTCGATGGGAGGTTGGGAGCCTGCGATGGTTCGGAGCAAGGTGGATTTGCCTATTCCGTTCTGACCGAGCAGTGCGGTGAGGCATCCGCGGTGGAGCGACACATTGATGTGGCTCATCACTGTGGAGCGGGAGTTGCCGTGGCGGTAGCCGGTGGATAGATTATGAGTGGTGAGAATAGGCATGGGTCAGTTGAAGTAGAAAATACGTTTGCGATTGAGGATTATATAGAGGATTATCGGCACGCCGATAACCGGAGTGATAGCATTGATTGGCATCACCCCCACCGATGTGGGCAAAACGCTGATGAAGGTGCAGAGCAGGGCAATATCCACGCCGGCGAGAATGGTGGCAGGGATGAGGCGGGAGTGATTGGCTGTGCGCAGAAGCAGGCGGGCGATGTGAGGCACAATGAGTCCGATGAAGCCTATGGGGCCGCAGAAGGCGGTGACTACGGCAGTGAGCACGCCGGTGATGATGAGCAGGCGGTTACGCATAAGTGGGATGTTTACGCCAAGGTTTTCGGCATATCGCGAGCCGAGGAGCATGGCATTGAGGGGCTTCACCATGAGTAAGGTGGCGGCGAGAGCCAGCAGCACCGGAATTGCCATGAGTGGCAACTGCTGCAGTGTTACGCCCGAGAAGTTGCCCAGCCCCCAAATCACATAGCTGTGCACGCCAGCCTCGGTGGAGAAGAAATTGAGAAAGGATATTGCGCTTGAGGCGAGGTAGCTCACCATGATGCCGATAATCAGCAGCATGGCAGCGCCTTTCACCACCATTGAGAACATGAGCAGCGCCACGAGCACCACGGCAGCACCGAGCATTGCGCCGAGCAGAATGCTCACATATCCGCCGAGAGTGGTGCCAAACACGGTGCCTATGCTTCCGCCGAAGGCAAGCATCACAATAGCCACGCCCAGCCCCGAACCGGTGGATACGCCGAGAATCGACGGGTCGGCAAGCGGATTGGAGAAGACCGTCTGCAGCAGCAGTCCGCTCACGGCGAGGGCGGCACCGGCGAGAGCAGCGGTGGCAATCATGGGCAGTCGCGTTTCGGTGACAATCACCTGCCAGGCATAGTTGTCGCTCACCTTTCCGGCGAGAATTGAGAGGACCTCCATTGGAGGGATGTCAACGGCACCGATGAGCAGATTGGCGGCAGCGAGCAGCAGCATCACAGCCACAAGTAGCCACATGGTCACTGCAAAGCGGCGCGAAGAGCCTGAGCCGGGCGATGATGCCGATGTTATTGAAGGAGTCATTGCTTCAGTCGTTGCTAAGAGGTTGGTAATATCGAGGCTCGTAGCCGGGCATCAGCTCGGGATGAAAGATAGCCACGAAGTCGCGGAGGAGCACATCGGGGTGGAAAGGGAAATCGGTGAATAGCGACGTCTCGGAAGTGACGCACTGATACACGCCGCGATTGCCGAAAGCTTGGAACTTGGCGTTCAGCGGATTGATGGCTTCAAAGTCTCGGTAGGAGAGACGGCGGTCGGGCTTGATGAGCCAGAATTGGGCATCTTGGGCACGGGCAAGCACCTGCGAGAAGTCGAGCGACAGCGAGCCGCTGCTCTCATTGTCGCTCCAGGGATAGGAAGCGCCGGCATCGGCGAAGAGGTGAGCCATATAGCTGTCGCCGCCGGGCACAAACCACACCCCCGAAGTGATCATCTCTGAAATCACCTTTGGGCGATGTTCCACTGTGGCAGTGAGGGCGGTGATAGCAGAATATTGGCGAGATGTGGCTTGGAAAATGCTGTCGGTGAGCTCGCGGCAACCGAGAAGTTCGCCAAAGAGCTTAATCCACTCGGCACGCCCAAGCGGAGTGTGCTCCATGTAGTCGGCACACTCGATGATGGGCACACCAAGATTGGTGAGCACGCCATATCCGGCATTCTGGAACGGCGAGAGGATAATGGCGTCGGGCTTGAGTGCCACAAGGCGCTCGATGGTGGGCGATAGGCTGTTGCCGCAATCGGTGATGGAGCCGTCGGCAAGACCGCTCTGCACCTCGGGCATGGTGTAGTATTGAGCATCGCACACTCCGCGCACAGCGCTGAAAGCCCCCAGCTCTTTCATGAGTCCGGCATGGACCGACGAATATACCACAGCGCGCTCGATGGGCACACGCACCACGGTGCCTTGAGGCAGCCCCTCGGGGAGCGGCAGCTCTTCG
>JBJFEF010000167.1:0-4194 GCA_051890435.1 Muribaculaceae bacterium | reverse complement strand
CGGTTTTGGCGTCGGAGGTGTTATCGGTTTTCGTGTAATCGGTTTTAGCGTCGGAGGCGTAGCGGGGCACGAGGATGTAGGTGTGGAGCACTTCGCCCTTTCGCCAAGGGTTGGCAACCTCCACAAGGGTGTAGCCCTTGCAGTGGGTGATGGTGATGCCGCGAGCTTCAGCCATACCCTCGGCAGCCACAGAGCCGCCATCGGGCTTGCTGCAAGCCGCCATCGCCAGCATAATTATAGAAAAGAGGATATTCAGATGCAGTTTCATAAAAAAGAAGGGATAGAATTTGTGATTGCAAAGTTATAAATATTTTGCGAGCCATCACCACAATCCATAGTGTGATTTCGCAATTTTTAATGAGTGCCTAAGCCGTGAGGTGGGCGATAGGATTATAAAGAAGCACTAATAGAGAAAAATATGGTGGTAAATTGGGAAATAATGACTAATTTTGTGCCGTTTGTCGGCAGAACGGTTGCCACGAGTGGCAATTCCGGTCGGGGCACACGTGTTTTTTAGCTTTGGAGCAACAATATTTGCCGCAAAACTGCGTTACACTATATAGAACAATTTTTATCACATCAGAAATCATAATTCGCTTAAGTCGATGAAAAATAAACTTATTTTATTCCTTGTAATTGTGGCTGCATTGCAGTCGTGCAAATCAACGCAAGAATACACCTTGCCCTATTTTTCGAATATCGGGACCGCTGCTGACGGTGTGATGCCGTCGGGTGGCGATTATGGAATCAAGGTTATTCCCGACGATGAACTTATCATCACCGTTAACTCAGTGGTGCCGGCAGCAACGGCACACTATAACCTCACGCTCGACAATCCGTCGCTGCGCGGCGAAATGGTTTTATCTTCTACTCCGAAATTGCAGACCTACCTTGTAAACAAGGAAGGATGCATCGACTTCCCTGTGCTCGGCAAGCTGAAGGTGGCAGGGATGACTACCGACGAGATCAAGAAGATGCTTGAGGAGAAGATAGGCAAGGATGTGGATGACCCCTATGTGCGTGTGCAGCTTGCCAACTTCAAGGTGAATGTGCTTGGAGAGGTGAACCGACCGGGAGCATTCAATGTGACCACCGAGCGCTTTTCGGTGCTCGATGCACTTGCCAATGCCGGCGACCTCACCGAATATGGCAACCGTGCCAATGTGCTGATAATCCGCGAAGAGAATGGTGTGCGCCAATATCACCGCATCAACCTGAATGATGCAGCGACGCTGTCGTCGCCCTACTACTATCTGCAGCAGAACGATGTGGTGTATGTGGAGCCGAATAAAATACGCCAAGATAATTCAAAGTATAACCAAAACAACGCCTTCAAGCTGTCGGTGATAAGCACCATAGTGAGCGCATGCTCGGTGGTGGCATCATTGATAATTGCCTTGGCAGTGAAATAAAGAAAAAAGCACTATTGATATGACAAAGATGAAAGGTAATTCCAACGATACGTGGGATTTGGGAAAAATATGGGATAAGAACAAGCGCTACTGGTGGGTTTTTGCCGTGTGCTTTGTGGGCTGCATCTCGTTGGCAGCACTCTATCTCTACAAGAAGGCACCGGTATTTGCCATTTCGAGTTCGATTCTTGTGTCGCAAGAGGATAACGGCGCCGATGTGGGAGCGTCGCTTGTGAAGAACTTGTCGCTCGGCGGTGCATCAGCCAACGTTGACGATGAGGTTATCGTGCTCAGCTCCACATCGCTGATAAAGGAAATGGTGAAAGAGCTTGGAGTGAACCGCACCTACTTTGTGAAGACCGGCTTCATGCGCAAATATGATGCCTACAAGGAAACTCCTATCACCCTCAATGCTCCGCACGAGGTGTTTGACACGCTGTCGGTGGGCATTAGCGTGAAAGTGAAGGTGAACGAAGAATGCAACAAGATAGACGTGGTGGCAAAGAAGGGCTTGTTTAAGACCCTTGCCGAAGTTACTGCCGAGAAATTCCCTGTGACGCTGAAGACCGACTATGGCATCTTTGTGCTCGACACCACAAAATATTACGTTCCCGGCGAGGAACTGAAAATGAACATTGTAGTGACCGGCTATCAGGCAGCTGCCGAGGGTATGGACGAAGATGTCACGGTGGGCATTGTGTCGAAAAAGAGTAATGGCTTGAACCTCTATATGGAAGACTGCAATGTGGAGCGAGGCAAGGACATTCTCAACACCATTGTGAAACTCTACAACCTCCGCTGCCAGATGGAGAAGGACGAGATGGCTATCAACACCGGGAAATTCATCGATGAGCGACTCTCGATTATCTACAACGAACTCTCGGCAAGCGAGAGCGAGATAGAACAATATAAGCGACAGAACAACTTGGTGAACATGAGCGCCGATGTGACGCTGATGTACAATCAGCGCAATGAGGGCGAGCATGGCAAAATGCAGCTCAACACCCAGCTTGAGATGCTGAAGATGGTGAAGGACTTTATCAACGACCCTGCCAACGACCACTCGATCATTCCGTTTGGCGTGGGCTCGGCTGAGGCCGGACAGGCGTTGAGCTCCTACAATCAGATGGTGCTCGAATATCTCACACTTGCCAACTCGGCAAAGAAGAGCAATGTGGCGCTGAAGACTATCGATGACCAGCTCGATGTGGTGCGCAAGAACGTGCGCCAGGCTGTGGATCAGACTATTGACCGCTTGAATAAGCAAATCGACCTGATGGCGAAGCGTGAGAACTCGGCGCAGAGCAAGCTCGGCACTATTCCAGCCAAGGAGCGCCAATTCCTGGAGCTTAGCCGCCAGCAATCAATAAAGAACGAGCTCTACACCTTCTTGCTGCAGAAGCGCGAAGAGAATGCGCTGGTGCTTGCCGCCACCACTCCCAAGGGAAAGATTGTGGATCCGGCATTTGCCTACTCAGAGCCGGTGGCTCCGAAGAAAGTGGTGGTGCTTTTTGCCGCAATGCTCTTCGGACTGATGCTGCCCTTGTTTATTCTTTACATCAAGTCGCTGCTTACTACCAAATTCAGCACTCAAGACGAGCTTGAGTCGATATCGGCAGCACCGGTTATCGGTGAGATATGCCACAACCGCCACCGCTCAACGCTGGTGGTGCGCGAGGGCAAGACGTCGTCGATTGTGGAGCTGTTCCGCCTGATGCGCAACAATGTGCAATTCATGCTACCCAACGAGAACAACAACGTGGTGCTTCTCACCTCATCGGTGAGCGGCGAGGGCAAATCATTCGTGAGTCTGAACCTTGCAGCATCATTCGCACTGCTTGGCAAGAAGACGGTGATAGTGGGAATGGACGTGCGTGCACCCAAGCTTGCCGAATATTTGAGCCTGAAGTCCACGCCGGGCGTTACGAGCTTCCTCTCGAAACAGGACGTGACACTGCCCGAAATCACCCAGCAGTGCAAGGAAGTGGACAACCTCGACGTGATAGTGAGCGGTCCGATACCGCCCAACCCGTCGGAGCTGTTGCTCTCGAAGCGCGTGAAGCAGCTCTTCAGCGAGCTGCGTGAGAAATATGACTGCATAGTGATTGACTCAGCACCGATGGCAATGGTGAGCGACACGTTCTCGCTGCTCCCGTTTGCCGACAATGTGGTGTATGTGTCGCGAGCCAACTACACCAAGCGCAGCTACATCAAGTATCTTAACGGCTTGATAGAGCGCGGCCAGGTGAAGAACGTGAGCGTAGTGCTCAACGACTCCAACCCGAAGCTCTCGGCAGGCTACGGCTATGGCTACGGCAGCCATGACGAGGACTAAGCGCCCGCGTGCCGAAACCGAAATAACCGATGCGATAGGGCAGAAGGCTGCGCCTATCGCATCGGGCTATAATAAACACAGAAGATGACAGATTGACCCGATGATAATAGAGAAAGAAACATTCTACCGCCGCGCTTTGCTCACCGCCTTCTGGATAAGAGGCTGCTGGGGCTTCTTCGCGAGTGACTTCGTACCCATAATGGCTCATTTGGAGTCGGCTGCGTTTCTTATGTGTGATGTCATAATTGTGGCACTTGGAGTTGCATTGATGCGCAAAAAGATGGATTGGCTCTATGTTTTAGCGTTTCTGGCAATTACATATACCATTACTTGTGGGTATAATCAATTGAGCTTGAAATTTTATGTTAATGGCTTGCGCGATTTCATACCGTATATGTTTGTTATTCCAATTTTCAGATATTTTCTAAGTGAAGATGATAGGCGTGA
>JBJFEF010000166.1:20992-26601 GCA_051890435.1 Muribaculaceae bacterium | reverse complement strand
CGCTGCTCATCGGTCGAAATCCACGTGTCGATGTCGTCCGACGACTTCGTGGCACCATCTTGCGTGAAAGTGAATTGCACATGATAGGCACGGTGCTTGCTCTTGTCGCGCAGCTTCACCTCCTCAATGCCCACCAGTTTTACGCTCACCGTCTCCTTGCGCTTGCCCGAGAACACCGTCGATTTATACACCGTGCTCTCGCGCATGCCCGCAAAATTCAGCTTGCGCAGAAAATAAAACACACTCAGCATGTCGTAGGCAGTGCCTTGAGTCTCAAGTTGCTTGCTGACAGTCTCCTTGCCGGGGCGCTTGCGTGTGCACAGTCCCGTAGTAGTGTAGCCGCGATAGCTATATTTCACCTCATCCACCTCATCATGCTTCCCCTCGTGCGACGCCTTCACATAGTGCAGCGGTCGCAGCCCCTCCTTGGCAATGGTGCAAGTGAGAGTGTCGCGCACGCGATACACCCCATCGGCCCACGACACCGTGCGTGCAGTGAGCGAAGTGCGATACACATCTCCATCGTTGCGCAGGCTCAGCGTTGCCGACGCAGCATGTTTCCATATCAGACCCCAGTGATACACTATCTCATAGTTCAGGTCCTCGTTGGCAAACTCGGCAGCCCTTGCCACCTGAGGCACCATGATTGCGGCAGCTACAGCCACAAGAGTGGCAGCCTTCAGCGAGTGAAGCATGCCTCGCACAATATCTTTTACGCTAAGTTTCATATCCGGTTGTTATTAATAAATTTGTCTTTCTGTCATTTGACGCAAAATCCGCCCTTTGGTTTATCTCCCAAACTCACAATTTTTGTGAAATGCACCGGAAGTTTCAAAAATGAAAGAACTCTGAACAAATTTGCAACACTTTGAACAAATTTACATAAATTCTGCACAAATATAATCTGTTTATATCATGGGTTTGTAGTAACTTTGCATCGGTAAAATTAGAAGAAATTCTTCATAATGGGTAAATAATAAGGTTTTTTTATAGTTTTTTGGGTTATTGGCGGTCGGTGAGCGCGACGTGAGTCGGACTCCTCGGCCGCAATACTTTTATCCCCTATAAGATTGCCTGTTTTCAAATACAAATGAGGCTGCGCCATATCCCGGCGCAGCCTCATTGCTGTATTGCTGAAAAGCCCTTTGGGAGGGCGTTATTTGATTATCACTTTGTGGGTCGATGTGATGCCATTCACAGTCACTTTCACTACATAAATGCCCTGAGTTAATGCTGTTGCGTCGATCGACGAGCCAACGGCCTTGAGCACCTTGCTGCCGCCAAGTGAGTAAACTTCTACTGCAGGCTCTGATGCTCCTGCAACGACGATTTGCTTGTCGCGTGCATACACCGAGATGCCGTCGCTGCTCACTGAGGCAATGCCGGTGAGAAGATCAATCTTGAATGCCGGCGAAATCACCTGTTGCTGTACGTTGTCCGATTCGTCGGTGAGTGTGATGCGCAGGTCAAACCAGCCATTGGGGCTGAGTGTTTTCACCTCGGCAAGTGAAGCGCGGTAGAAGTAGCCGAAGCCGGGCATTGTGTAGAGTTCGGGAATCTCGGTCACGCTTTCAAGCTCTATGAAGTCCTCGGTTCCATTGGGGGCATATTCCACTTTCACGGTCTGTGGCTTGCAGTCGTAGTAGGTGTGCCACGGTTCTTCCTGCATGTGGAAGTTGAAGTCGCCTCCGGCAAATTCCAGAATACCATAAGAGGCATTTGGGAAGCGGTCGGTGATATCTCCCTGACGGTTCTTGAATTGGAGCATCTGGAGCGTTGGAGCCGTACCATCTTCTTTGCGCTTGTCGGCATAGATGTAGGTGTCGTTGAATCCCGGAATGTCATCTACCATCACGTTGGTGTCGCGGAAGTGAAGCTCATACACTCCGGCAGGTGTGCGGTCTTCAACGAAGTGGTAGTAGGAGAATGTATTGGCAATAGAGTCGTAGTCTTCGCAAATCACCTCGCCGTTGTACTTGATTTGGGCGTTGAGGTTGATTTCGTCCACATTGCGTACCTCACCGAATCTGCCTATGTAGCAGCAGCCAAAGTAGGAAATCTTGGCATCAGCCCACGATTGATAAGCGGTCTGGTCCATAAAAGCGTTAATCGGTGCACTGTTGCCATAGGGAGCTTTCTTTTTGGCAGAGGTGAACGAGAAAGCCGGGTGACCGGGAAGATCGGTAATATTACCGTCGATGTCTTCTGGAATTTGGAAAGCAAAGTTGCCGCCTTCAGAGTGGTTGTTGTTGATATAGTCAAATTCCGAACCGTTCCATATCACCGGAAGTCCCACAATACCCGATGTTGCATATTCAGTGCTGAGATTGCCATCACCCCAGTCGAGGTAGTATTCCCAACAAGCGTCAATGTTCTCGATGTTGGCTGTGGTGTGGAAATCGAGTCCGTTGGTGTCTTTAGGTGAGCAAATTCCTATTGAAGGGGTTTCGCTTTTTGTCATCACATTATATCCTCCTTGGGTTAAGTCATCGATGATTATGCCCGATTTGGTCTGGCTTTTCCATCTCACATTGCCTATGGTTTCGCGTGCAGGAGTGAGGGTGAACGTATCGTTGTAGTAGATATAGTCGGCAGGGTCGTTTACGATAGGCTGGTCGGTGATACCTTTGTGGTGAAGTGTGGCAATGTCTATGCCGTTTTCCAGAATCATAGTGCGGAGCTGCACAAAGTGATATTCATCGCTCACGTTGTTCACAAGGATGTCGAAGCTGGTCTCGTTATTCATGATGCTGCCGTCGTCTTTAACCATACGGTAACCTGCATTACCAGTTCCTTGCACAATGATACCGCTGTCGCCCTTCCCCTTGCCGAAGTTTGGGTTGATGATAAAGTAGTTGAAGCAAATATCCTCGACTGTGCAGTCGCTCATGTCCCATTCCACCCATGGCTCTGCATCAAGGAATTTCACCTTTGGAAGCAGGGCTTTGCTGCCGTCGGAGAGGTATGACTCGAAATGTATATGGTTGGTGGCTTCCGATACGTCGAAGGTGAGTTCCATGTTGCCATCCACCACTACGTCCTCCTTAAAGACGTACGCCAGCGATGGGCTCTCTACTAACCAATCCTGGCACCAGAATCGTGCAACGAAATCGTAGGTTCCCTTGGGAATATCCACTGTTGTCGATGACCATTCTTCATCATCGTAATCCCATGGCTCATAGCAGGCATCTCGATTCATTATGGTAACACCCGGTGACTTATATAAATCGCTGGTCACATATTTGCATTTCACTGTAGCCATATCGGTGGCATCGCCATTCAGTTTCTTTGCACGCAGTGCATTGTCGGCTTGTCGGGTACCGGCGATTATATTTTGCTTGGTTGGTAGCTCTGCTTTTCCCATTTGCTGCTCATCATAAACGCTTTTCACCTTATAGGGCAGGTTGGGGCGTGTGGCTGTCTTGCGCATCTTGATTTCAAGTGGAGTAACTGCTTGTGCACTGATAGCACCCGCAAGCATCACAGCTGCTGTTACGAATAGTGTAGAAAATCTTTTCATATTTCTTATGATTGGATTAAATTCAGGCGCTGCCCATGCGCCGGTTGATTACTCTAATGGGAAGTCACGGGGCAAGTCTGCCGAAGGCAGCGTGCTTCCTTGTTGTCGGTTGCAAATTTATTGTGAAAATCACTGTTTTTATAATATCTTGTGCATTGAATTCTACTTATTACCCCAAAATAAGTATGCGTAGATTTTGCGTAGATTATTCTAATCAGCATAATATCAGCCTTATAGATATGGCCGTGTAGATGGGTTATCAGCTTGTATAAGTATGCCTATCGGCAAGTTTTATGCGAAAGACGATGATAAATAGAAAGATTTTTATTACATTTGCCATTGAATTAATAGATAAACGAGCTGAAATGTGTAAAATTAGAATCAGACTGTTGCTCATTTTGCAAGTGTTTATTGTGTCGGCAATCACTGCTTTTGCCGATGACAATGTGCGCGATTCGCGCAAGAATATGTTTGAAGACTATTATGTGACTCAAATGCGCGACTCCACTCTCGCGATGGAAAAGCGGCTGGATGCGGCACGTAATCTTATCGACAATCAAAAAAATCCACGTCTGGGTTTACTCCTTGAGTATGTGGATATGTGCCAAAGTTGGGGAAGCTATCGGGAGTCGTCGAGGGTGCTTGGTGTGGTGAAAGAACGCCTCGAAGTGGAGCCTGCCGACGATGGCGTGAAGCTTGCCTATCGGGTCCTTTTGGCAAGAAACTTTTATCGGCTTGGAAACTACGACGAGAGTGCCAACGAATCTTTCAATATCATTTCGCTAAAGAAGCCCGATTCGCTGCGATGTTTCGACACTTTTGCACGATTGGAGCTCGCTAATACCTATTTGCGTGTGGGATATGAGAAATCGGTTGAAAGCTATATTAGCGAGATTGAAGCCGACCTTGAGAGTGTGAAATTTCCCGATGAACGCGCCGAGAGGTATGTGAGGTGGCAGTTGTCGAAGGTGAAGCTCTCGCACAATCTGCGGCGAAAACAAATCGATTCGGCTTTTGTCAATTTCAACGAAAATCTAAAGTGGGAATACTCCGAGCAAACGCGCAACTGTGATGCCATTTACCGCGCCGAACTCTACGACTATCTTGGCGAATACAAGATTTCAAATGATATCTATCGCGAGTTGCTTGCAATGCCTCGCCTCTCGCCCGAGCATCGCATGGTGGTGATTAACAACTATTCGTGGGCGATGCTCGACGATAATCGCGCCGGTGAGGCTCTACGGTTGCTCAAGGAAAATGCCGCCGATATTGAGCAGATTGAGAATAGCCACCTGCGTTGCTTCCTGTATAATTCACTGGCTCGCGCTTATGCCGAAACGGGGCAATATAAGATGGCTTATGAGCGGTCGCGAAAGGCACAGGCTTTGGTCGATTCGTTCTTCTCCGACAATGTCAACCAGCGCCTCATCACACTTAGCCGTCACTACGATGCCGACACTATGCTGGCAAGAGAACGCGCCGTACAGCGCCGTACGCTGATTGTGACTGTTGCCCTGGCTACAGCTTCTTTGTTGCTCATCCTCTTGATTGCAACTATGTGGCGTCTTGCCCGTCGCAATCGTAGGCTCAAGACCGAGATGGCTCAGCTCACTGCCCGGCTCGACAATTATGATGAGTCGCGACGATTGGAAATCAACAGCACCAATGAGATTATCGACACCAAGAATCGGGAGTTGGCTTCAATGGCTATGCACAATGCCAATGTGGGCAAGTTGCTCGACGACATTGTTTCTGCCATCGACGACCATTCCAAGTCTGCCGATGACCGCCTTGAGCACATTCGCCGTGAAATTCGTCGCATCAACATGCAGCACAGCATGTGGGAGATGTTTAACACATTTTTCAGTCAGGTCTATAAGAATTTCTTTTCGAGCTTGAGCGAGCGCTATCCTTCGCTCACCAAGGGCGAGTTGCGCATGTGTGCTTTCATGGTGCTCAATCTCACCAGCAAGGAAATTGCCATGATCACCAACCGTTCGGCACGCACTGTCGATACCATCAAGTATAGCTTGCGCAAGAAAATGGGCATCGACGAATCCACGCCCACCGTTGCTCACCTGCGTAGCTT
>JBJFEF010000166.1:17622-20892 GCA_051890435.1 Muribaculaceae bacterium | reverse complement strand
TCCCTCAAAGAGTGACATTTTTGGCTGTTTTCTTCCCTCATTGAGGGAAATTGCTTATATTTGCAACCAAATAATGTGATGATTAAATAAGGAGGAAGCTTATGATCGAACCGATATTGTATGAATATATGCGCGAAATGCTGGGTCAAGTCACGCACCGGCATTTTCGGTATCTCTATCACAAAATCAGTTGGGACGCTCGAATGATTGGCATTGTGGGCCCTCGGGGCGTGGGAAAATCTACGATGGTGCTTCAGCACATCAAGAAATCTTGTGTGCCTGCTTCAGCTCTTTATGTAGCGGCCGACAATGTTTATTTCAATAATCACACTCTCCTGTCGCTTGCCGACGACTTTGTGAAGGATGGTGGCAATTTGCTGGTGATCGACGAGATTCACAAGTATAAGCATTGGAGCCGTGAACTGAAGACTATCTATGATGTTCACCCAAAGCTCCATATTATCTTCACCGGTTCGTCGATTCTCGACATCAAGCGAGGTGAGGCCGATCTGAGCCGTCGTGCGCTTATGTATGAAATGCAAGGGTTGTCGTTTAGGGAATACTTGCTGATTTTCCATGGCATTGAGGCGCCGGTGTTTTCACTTCACGACATTGTGAATCATCGTGTGGAACTGCCGGGGCTGGAGCACCCATTGCCTTATTTTCGCAAATATCTTGAGCAAGGTTATTATCCTTTCTGCAATGAGCCTGGCTTCATTAAGCGCCTCGATCAAGTGGTTCAGCAGACGGTAGATACCGATATTGCCCAGTATGCCGACATTAAGCCGGCGACGGCTCGTCGCTTGAAGCAACTCCTTGCTGTTATCTCTCGCCTTGCTCCTTTCAAGCCGAGTTTCGACAGTCTTGCTCAGGAGGTGGGGGTGAGCAAGAACAATGTGCCCGATTATCTCGTCTATTTGCAGCAGGCGGGTATGATCGATTTGCTTCGCGACGACACTGCCGGGCTTCGTGCATTAGGCAAAATCGAGAAAGTGTATATCGACAATCCTTCGCTCATGACTGTGCTTGCTGCCAACCGTCCCGATATCGGAAACCTGCGTGAAACTTTTTTCCTGAACCAGATGCGTGTGGAAAATGAGGTGAGGGCTTCGCGTGAGAGCGACTTCTTCATTGCTCCCTACACTTTCGAGGTGGGAGGCAAGCGAAAGGGTAAAAAGCAAATTGAGAATGTCAATAATGGAATTGTGGTGCGTGACGATATCGAATTTGGCGCTGGCATCGTTGTTCCACTATGGCATTTTGGATTGAATTATTAATTTATCCACTATGCTTTATTTCCCGATATTTTTTGTAACTTTGCATATTATAGGCACAATACGGCCTAACTACAAATTGAAGACTCATGAGTAAATACATTGTTTCTGCACGAAAATACAGGCCTGAGACGTTCCGTAGCGTCGTGGGGCAGCAAGCTCTCACTCACACGCTGAAGGCAGCTATCGACTCGCAGCGCTTGGCTCACGCCTATATCTTCTGCGGCCCTCGCGGTGTGGGTAAGACCACTTGTGCCCGCATTTTCGCCAAGACCATCAACTGCCTCTCGCCTACTGCCGAGGGCGAGGCTTGCAATGAGTGCGAATCGTGCCGCGCATTCAATGAGCAGCGCTCCTACAACATCGTGGAGCTCGACGCGGCTTCAAACAACTCGGTCGATGACATCCGCAACCTCATCGACCAGGTGCAGATTCCGCCTCAAATCGGCCGTTATCGCGTGTTTATCATCGACGAGGTGCACATGCTCTCGTCGGCGGCTTTCAATGCCTTCCTCAAGACGCTTGAGGAGCCTCCCGCTCACGCCATTTTCATCCTCGCAACCACCGAGAAGCAGAAGATTATCCCCACCATCCTCTCGCGATGTCAAATCTACGATTTCTCGCGCATCACCATCAACGACATGGTGCAGCAGTTGCAATATATCGCCTCACAAGAGGGTATCACCGCCGAGCCGGCTGCTCTCAATGTGATTGCCCAGAAGGCCGACGGCGCCATGCGCGATGCGCTCTCTATCTTCGACCAGGTGGCGGCTTCGTCGTTTGGCAACATCACCTACCAGAGTGCCATCGACAACCTTAATGTGCTCGACCACGACTACTACTTCCGCCTCATGGAGACTTTCCGCACTTGCAATGTGCCCGAGGCTCTGCTCATCTACAAGGAAATACGCGACCGTGGCTTCGATTCACTTTTCTTCATCAACGGCTTGGCGCAGCACATCCGCGACATGCTGGTGGCTCTCACGCCTCAAACCAAGTCGCTGCTCGAGATGAGCGACGAGGTGGCTCAGCGCTTCATCGAGGAGTCTCGAAAGTTCCACCCCAAGTTCTACTATCGTGCCCTCGATCTCTGCAACACTTGCGACGTGAACTACCGCACTGCCACCAACAAGCAGTTTGTTGTGGAGCTTACGCTTATCAAGCTCTGCCAGATTCTCGATGCTACTACTCCCCCAAGCGGTGGAAATGGGGGCGGACAGCCGCTGAAGTCCGTCGCTGCCGCTCCGCAGCAGACACAAGCCAATAGCCCTGCCACAGCCACAGGCTCCCAGCCTCGTGCTACGGCACAGCCCGCAGCCTCGGCGGCACCTCAACCCATGGTGTCGCCCCGTACTGCCCCGGTGTCTCAGCCTCAGCCTGCCGCTACAGCCCCACAGATGCCCTCTGTGCCTGTTTCTCCCACTCAGCAGCCCACAGTGCCACCTGCCGGCTATCGTGTCGCTACGGGCAATTCTGTGGCTGTTAAGCCCGGCACACTGCGCACTCCGGCAGCAAGCCGCATCATGATTAACGTGCAACAGCCCGTGCAGCAGCCAGGAACGGCTCAGGGAACAGCCACATCGCCCACCAAGCGCCGCAATTCGCCTTTCACCGAGCAGCAGATGCTCGCCGCTTGGCAGCGCTTCATCACCGAGCATCCTCACGAAAAAGTGATTATCAACACCATGCGCATGTCGCAACCCAAGCGCGTCAACGACACGCTCTACGAGATTTTTGTGGAAAACCAAGGTCAGGTGGAGTTTTTCAATACTCACCGCACCGAAATTATAGAATATCTGCGCAACGCAGTCAGCAACGATATGCTTGCCATCAACGTGAATATCCGTCAGGGCGGTCCTGCCCCGAAGATTTGGTCGCCGCGAGAAGTGGTAGATGACATGTGCAAGCAAAACGACGCCGTAGTCACCCTCATCCGCGACTTCGAGCTCGGCCTCGCATAACCAATCCCCGAATCCCCCCAAAGTCCGTCCGCTCC
>JBJFEF010000166.1:9947-17522 GCA_051890435.1 Muribaculaceae bacterium | reverse complement strand
AAAAAAATTGATGACTCCCTCGCCGAGTGGCTTGGAAATCATCAAAATCAAATATAGAGCTTTCATTTTGGTTCACGAGGCATACTCTGCGAGAGAGCGTGCGGGGTGATTTCTATGAAAAAATGTTGTCGGTCAAAGAAAAATAAGCTGTTGCTGTCAGCTTACAGTTGCTTCTGAGTTTCATAACGATAACGATTGTACTCCGATATTGAGTAATCGTTGTTGAAGAATGAAGGCTGATAAGCCTTTGAAGCGATGTTGCAGTACCATTGAACTGCGCGTTTTAATGTTTTTAACATAGTCTTCTTGAATTTTTTGCTGCTTGTGTTTCGCTCCTCAGCGCCGGCAGGCTACGCACTATGGCGTGGCTTTTTCGCCGGCTTTTTAGTAGTGGAATCAATCACAAGCATAGGTTAAACACTACTTTTTCTCACTCTTTTTTGCTTTCTTGTGTTTTTCTCATCTTGCAGTGCACTGCCCATTCGGGCATTGCGTGGTTGCAGCTTTTAGAGTTTCGGATTCACAGGCACCATGCATGAGGGCATAAATGCGTTGTTTTCCTCAATCTTGTTGACATACCAGCTAACTGCTTTCTTAAATGTTTTCAACATAGTCATTAAAATTTTAGTTAAACAATCTTTTTTACCTAAGTCCCTATTTCATCTTTTTTCAGCACTAACAAACAATAAAACGTGCTGAAAAATTATGTTGTAAAACATATTTTCAACACTGCAAAAGTAGTGCCTTTATCTATAACCACCAAATTTTTTCGGTAAAATTTTTGTAACAAATTGTGTTTTTGCGCTATATATGCCTGTAAATCAGTTTGATGGGCAATAAAAGAAAATTACACTGCAAAAATGTCAGTCTCTCTGCCACCGCTCCCACTCGCAGCGATGCCATTGGCACAAAAGCAAAGCCGCAACTCCGGCGGGAATTGCGGCTTGTGTGCTCGGTGTGCGTCTGCTGCACAGGGGGGCTTTATTTCATCTCTATGCCCATTGCATTATATTTCTTGTCGCCCACGAGGATGTAGAGCTGTCCGTTCTCCACCACTTTGCGGGTCTTCACAGCCTTCTCGGCAGTCTTGATGTCGCTAACCGAAGAAATAGTAGCTACAACCTTGATGTTGTCGAGAATCACGCGATTCACCTTCTTGTTTACGCCATGAGGTGCATCGGTAGCGATTGGCATATCCTCTGTGGTGTAGTCGGTAGTCTTGACATTAGGAATTGTTGACATGAAAGCAACCTGAGTCTCTGCAGTGGCGCCGCGGATGATAAGTTGCTGCTTTGTTCCCTCAAATCCCCAAGCTTCAAGAGTATCCATTGTGATGAAGCAGTCAGTGGGTATCTCGATAATAGCTGCATCCACATTGAGTGAATTGCCTTCGCCATCGAGGTAAGCAATGGTCTTGGTCTTGGTTGCTCCTTCAATTGTGCCGGGGCCGAGAACTGCTACGCCATACCACTGATAGTCGTGTACGAGTCCCGATTTGTAACTGCCGTCATCATTAAGTGTTTGGTTTGAGGTGTAGCCGATACCTTGCCATGAGAGTGTCACGTCGGTAGATTCAAGTCCTGCAAGAGCGTCAAACTTTGGTGAAACAAGGTCACCACCAAAGTTGGTCTTTGAAATGCGCACAAAGCCTTGGCATGCATATAAGTAGGTGGTGCGAGAGCTCCAGCCTTCGAGGTCTTCTACGTTTCCATCGTTCTGGATTGAATTGTAGTTTGGCTGATATTCTACGCCTTCAGCATCTGCACCGGTCCATGGGTTCTTGCCATACTTGTGTACTCCTGCCTCGGTCACTGCCTCCAACTTGTCGAATTTTTGGTCAAGCACTACCAATTCTTCAGCTTGGGCGCTGATAAACGATCCTGCCACTACTGCGGCCGACAATAAGATCTTTGCGTAATTTTTCTTCATAATAAATAATTTTTAAATGGTTGTAAAATGAAACGTTGATGTTTTTATTCCGCAAATATATACATTAAATTTTGAAAATTGATAACAAAATCATAAATTTTTTTTATTCAGTACAATTTTCCTGTAAAATCCCCCAAAATAGTATAAATAAAGCCGCAACTCCGGCGGGAATTGCGGCTCTTTTGGTGTCGGTGGCACACAGTCACCGTGTTTCAAAGTGCAAGTTTCCTACTTCACCACTTTCACTGTGGCTCCGGCTGCTTTCACAATGTAGGCTCCGGCAGGAAGGTTGCTCATGTCGATATAGTCGGTTGCGCTCACAGCCTTCACCAGTGCGCCTCCGGCAGTATATACCTTGGCGTCGGCAGCCTCGGCAAGCACTACGGCATCGATTGTGCGGTCGTAGCGTGCTTTGCGTGCTGTTGCAATGCCCTCAACGCCCGAAGCCGTGAAATCAACCGCATTTGAGTGTGCCGATTCCACGCCATTGGTGGTTGCAGTCACTGTGTAGGCTCCATTGGCTGCCGAGGCAATGCTGTAGCTTTGCTCGGTGATGCCCGATGCCACAATCACACCGTCGCAATATACGCTGAATGTGGTGGCTGGTTCTTCGTCTTCAGCATTGCCCTGTGCAGGAGCTTTGAGCACCTGAGTGTCGCTCTGGCAAATTCCCTCGATGAGGAAGTTGTAGTTGAGGTTATACTTGGTAGCAAGCGAGTACCAGGTGGATGTCGATGACGAGATAAGGTCGCCAAATCCGGCTACTGCAGGTCCATCGTCGGTCGAAAGCGGCTTGATGCCCTTGGCATACTTCAAGTGGTAGCCTATCTTCACGTCAAATCCGGCAGGGATGGTGAATGGTGTGTCGAGGCGTACGGTGTTCCAGCCTGTCACAAGGTCGGCTACATCCACCGTCTGCTCATACACCACGTTGTTGCCCACCATCACAATGGCTGCGGCATAATCAATCTCAGTAGATGATAGGTGGAACTTGATGTGGGTGAGTTTCTCGCCCTGCTTGTTCATTGTGGCTATATTGTCGGCAGTGAAGAGTATGGTGTGATAGCCTTCGTTGTATGAGCTTGTCATGCCCAGTGCGTAGGCATAGTTGCCGTTGTGATACTTGAGCACGGCAGCGTCGGCATCAATGGCGTCCCATGTGAGGTTGAGGGTGCTGCCTTCTGCCTCACCGCGCAGGTTATAGGGTGCCTCGGGGAGTTGCGGAGTGTGGTTGGCTACGTAGAATGTCTCTCCCTTGGCCGACTCCCAACCGTTGGCATACACATTGGTTACGGCATACCCATATTCGCCATAGCGATTGAGCACTTCGCTGAACGAGGTCTCTTCGGTTTCGGCAATCACCTCGCCATTGCGATACACGCGATATTTTGCCACTGTTGCGCCCTTGATTGCTGCTTTGCGGGTAGCCGGTGCCTTGGCTGCTGCAGCTTCAATGCCATAGGCGCTGTGGCTTGCCTTCACTGTGCCGGCAATTCCCCTTGCTCTATCGGCAACGATGGTGATAGATTGTGCCTCCGAAGCGCTGCCGGCGGGGCGTGCCTCTGCCGAGATGCAGAAGTTGTAGTAGGCTAAGTCGGGGTCCATTGCCGATGCTGCAAGCCAGTTGTTGCCATTGTTGTAGCTTACCACGGCGCCACCGTCAACTGCCGGTCCTTCGTCGATTACCACTGCGCTTGTTCCGGCGGGAATCACCTGCTTGTAGGCAAGATAAATGTTCTTTCCGGCAGGTATTGTCACTGGATTGGAGAGTGTGAGATTGTAGATGTAGCCTTGCTGGCAGCCCGATATGTCGTAGCTCCAGAGCATCTCGTTGTCGGCATAGATTGCCACGCTGCTCGATGCGAGTTCTGCGCCTGTGATGAATGAGAGGCTGTAGATTTGATAGCCTGCCACTTCACTGAGCTCATCGGCGCTAAACTTGGCTCCGTAGGCTATGTCGAGGTCTTCGTCGAAGCTTACGGTGTATTTCGGGGCGCCATGGTGGCTGAGTGTAACCGACTCGTTGCTCCATGCGAGATCCACTTTGCCGGTTTCGGCATCAAATTCGGTAGTCACCATCTTCGGTGCCACATATTCGGCAGGGAGTGTGTATTTGAGTGTTATGCTCTTTGCCGGCGAGGTCTTGCCGCTTGCGCTCACCGCAACTACCGAGTAGGTCTTTGCACCGAGCTGCTCCACAGTCTCGCTGAATGTGGTCTCGGCGACGTCTGAGGCAAGGAGCTGACCGTCGGCATACACGTTATATCCTGTTATTTCCTCTGCTGCCGCAACGTCGCCTATTGCCTCCACATCGGCTGTGAGGGCGAAGTTTCCGGCAATGTCGCCCGAAGCGAGTGTCTTCCACGAGGGGCTGCTCTGGTCGAAGCCCTTCGACGACGGCGATGAGGTTGAGAACGCATTGCCCTTGCCATTGATGGCTTCAGAGTCATCCACGGCAATTGGTTTCAAGCCCTTGGCGTGGGTGCAATAGTAACCGAAGGCATATTTGCTGCCCGCCTCAAGCACAAATGGCTCGGCGAGCGTAAATTTTGTCCATCCATTGGGAGTGATGGCTGCCACATTGTCGGCTGGGATTGCCTCATAATATGCGATTTTGCCGTCTTTCAACACAAACACTGTCACGGCAGTGGGGGCGTTATCCACAAACCAAGCGTTCACGGCTGTGATTTTGTGGCTGGGATACGCGATGAGGTCGTTGGCGTCAAATTCCTGCTTCACCCAAATCTTGGGGCTTGAAGCTGTGGCTCCTATGCTGTTGGCAATGTTCTGGTTGCTCCATGTGAGCTGCTCACCGCGCTTGAGCGGAGCTTGCCAGGTGATGGTGCCGTTGAGGCCGTTGTCAATGCTGCCGCTGATGGTGGCGGGTGATGGTGCCAGACTTGTCACTGCCATTGTGGTGGCTGATACTGCCTCAGAGCGGCGGGTGAAATTATCGTCGGCATAGATGGCTTCTACGGTGTAGATGTGCTCGCCATCGGCACTGTTTTCGATGGTGAACGAGGTGTCGGTGATGGTTCCGCTCACCACGTTGCCGTCGGCGCTCACAATGTAGCCGGCTGGCTCGGTGTTGGCGATGTTGCGCAAGTGGGCTGTGATGAGGAAGTCGCCGGGTCCGTCGGCATTCCAGGTAGCTCCGTTGTCGTAGGAAACGAGGTTACCCTTGCCCTGAGTGGCTGCACGGTCGGTGATGGCAGTGAAATCTTGGTTGGTTCCTGCCTTGTATTTGATGGCAAAAATCACCTCATCGTTGCCGCTGACGACGTAGGGCTCGGCGAGGCGTGTCTTGCGCCATGAGTTCTTCACAAAGCCTGTGAGGTCGATGGGCTGGTTGCGCACGAGTTTGCCGTTCTCATATATCTGGGCGTATGCCTCGGCAAAGTCGCGATATTCAAAGTAGTCGATTGAATCCACCACCATGAAAGCCGAAGCCTTCAGCTCGTCGGCGGTGAAGCGTGATGCCATAATCAGCTCTTGCATGCCCTGGGGGTCGCCGGCTACACCGTCAAAACCGTTGTAGTCCTCACCATCGTGCCATTTAAGCTCGATGGGGGCTGTGGGAGCCTGCCATTTGAGTGTCACCTTGTCGAAACTTTGTGTGGCTGTTACCGCTTGCGGAGCGGTGCGCACTGCACACACGGTGCCCGGGTCGTAGATAACCTCTCCAAGTGTGGCAATGTCGCTCTTGTCGGTGATAACCTTTGCAATCTCCTCGGCGGTCTGCTCGGGCACGTTCCACATGTTGCCCTGGGCATACACGGTGTTCTTCGAGTTGTTGTAGAGGTCGTAGAGCACGCCTCCGTTGCTGTTGTTCACAAATACGTTGAGTCCGGGATTGTAGTCCTCTGCATCGGGGTTGTCGGTCTTTCCGAGGTTCACGTTGCCGCAGCCAATCACGGTGATGCCCCAGTAGCTGCCTTCAATGTAATTGCCTGTGGCACGCACTTTCTGCTGCATATAAGGGTCGTAGAGGCTCAGTCCGCTGCCGCCGTTCATGGCGTTGGCTTCATAGTGGTTGTTGATGAAGGTGTTGTTTTCGAGTGTCACATCCATCGGACCTATTGAGGTGAATCCGTAGCGGCTGTCTTGCACATAGTTGCCGGTGACTTTCACCACATTGGCAGCGCTGTTGGCGAGCATGTTGCTCACACCGATACCTCCCACCATGTTGAATTTTCCGCCATAGATGTTGTTGTTTTCAATCACGATTTCGTTGTCGGCGCCCACTGTGAGGTTGATTACCGGGCGGTTGCTGTTGCCTGTGTTGCACTCATAGAAGGTGCAATTACGCACTGTGGCGCCGGCATAGCCATTGGCAGAGCCACCGATGGCACCCGACTCGGTTCTGATAAACGTACAGTCCTCAATGATGTTGCCCGCATTGGTTGAGCCCAGCGAGATTGCACCGGTTGAGGTCAGTGCAGTGTTGGTTTTGGAGAATGAGCAGTTGCGCACGGTAATTCCGTTGGTGTTGCCAAAGGTGCGCAGTCCGGCATAGTAAAAGTTCACGTTCTCAAAGCGTCCGCAGGCATTGGCTTCAAAGATGTAGAAGCCTTGGGGAGCGTCGCTCTCGGCATTGCGGGTGATGACAGCCGATGAGGCAACCTTAAAGTCGGCATAGCCGAGCACTTTTATCAACACGTCGTTGCCGAGTTTCACTGTCTCGTTTTCGAGCAGTCGCAGCGTGTCGGTGGCGGCGATTTCAATGTCGCTTGCCACCACAAAAGCGTCACCGTCCTTTGTCACGCCCGAGCCGTCGGTCTGGCTCAAGGTTTCAAAGGTATAGACGCTGTAGTTTCCGGCAGTCTGGTAGGCTGCCGAGGCTGTGAAGCCGGCGGCAATCAGCAGAGATGCCAAAAAAGCAGTGCATTTAGTCATAATAATGTAATTTTGATTTAGAAAACTGCCACAAAATTACTCATTATCCCCGAAAATTCTCACTATTATGTGACAAGATGGTGCTTTTTTTGACCAAAAAGAATGTTAAAGAGGCAATTGCTTGGCAAAGTTGCGTAGTTTTTGTTCCAATTCGGCTTCTCTTCCGCCGCACAAGCGGTTACACTCGCTGTGGAAGGCGGCTGAGTGGTTCATCTCGCTCAGATGGGCAAGTTCGTGGCATATCACATAGCGCACAAGCTCCTCTGGATAATAGAGCAGGTTGCCCGATAGACTTATCACCCTATCGCGGGTGCAATGCCCCAGTTTTTTCAGTCCGCGCCCTATCTCAAATTCTCTCACCGTGCAGCCTTTCTCCTGAGCCACCTGTTCGGCAAGCGGAATGATAAAGGCGTAGGCAAAGCGCTGCGCCACAGTCTTCATGCACGATATGATGGTGCGTTCGGCTGAACGGCTTGCAATGTCGCAGCGCAGCGGCACTGCCACAAAGAAGCACTCCGCATCGGGGTCGAAGCCGAAGTCATAGTAATGGCTGTGTATGGGTTTGCGTCTGATTTCGAGGTGGTGGCAGAGGCATGGAATCACCTGCCCTTCGTGAAATCGCGCCGGAGCACTCTCTATTTTTTCCCGCAGCGCTATGATTTGCTCGTGGTTCTTATCAAGCATCTGCATTATTTGGTCTTTTGTGGAACCGGGTGGCAGCGTCACTTCGAGTTGCCCATATTCGTTCCA
>JBJFEF010000166.1:7738-9847 GCA_051890435.1 Muribaculaceae bacterium | reverse complement strand
GATTGCCTCTAATTCCTTATGCTGTCGATGCCCCACATGAGCTTGTTGCGCAGCGTGTCGGCAAAATTATGCCCGGTGTGCTGAATCACTTTCACGGTGAAGTCGGCTTTGTTGACGCTGATTGTTGTGCCAATGTCGAAGGTGAATGGGCGGCCGTCGATGCTCACCAAGTATTGCGGGGCGCGTGAATTGGTGGTTACTCTCACCGTGCAGTCGTCGCGCAGCACAAGCGGTCGCATGGTGAGCGAGTGCGCCGAGATAGGCGACAGCACTATGCAGTTGCTCGTTGGCTCCAGAATGGGGCCTCCCACGCTCAGGTTGTAAGCCGTGGAGCCTGTGGGCGTAGAGATTATCAGTCCGTCGCCTTTGTAGGTGGTGAGTTCGCTGCCATTCACCCAGGTGTGCATGCACATCATCAAGGCGGTTGATTGGCGGTTGATGGCTATCTCATTGAGGGCAAACGGATTGTCAATGGCTACACCCGAGTCGGTAGTCACGTGCAGCACGGTGCGCTCTTCTATCTTGTAGTTGCCGCTGAAGATGTTGTCCACCACCTCGTCGATGTTTTCCACACTTGCATCGGCAAGATAGCCAAGGTGCCCGGTGTTGATGCCGAGAATAGGTATTCCGCGGTGTGCAACCTTTTCGGCAGTGCGCAGGAATGTGCCGTCGCCGCCAATGCTCAGTGCAATGGCTGCATCGAAGTTGCTGTCTTCGTCGATCACCTCATTCACCATCGGAGCCACCGAGGTGTGGCGGCACAGATAGTCGTAGAATGAGCGGTCGATAGCCACCCAGGCATTACGGCTTGCAAGTGCCTCAAATAGGCGCCCCAAAGGTGCGAAGAATTTCTCCTGATATTGGTTTCCGTAGATTGCTATCCTCATAGTCTCATTTCATTATCGCCTTTTGTTGCCTCTCAGCCCACGATTCGCTTAAAAGATTGTGTAGGCTACGCGGAATTCGAGCAATGGAAGCACTTTCAGTGCCTTGATAAACTTTATGTAGTCGCCCACCTTGCCGTGAATGTTCTCCACGTCGCGTGTGAGATCTACGGCATAGTCGGGATCGTTCGGGTTGGCTTTTGCGCCATTGTAGGTGATAATCTTGGGGTGTCCGCCCCAGAACATCACGCCTGCTTCAAGACCCACATAGAGGCGCTTTGCCTTGTCGGCATAGCCTCCGTAGCCAAAGCCTACGTATGGGCGGAACTTGTCAACCAAAGCCTCGGCTCGCAGTGTGGCATCGTTGCCCGGTACCATCATGAAGGGCTTTTTCACCTTCTCGCCGTTCTCGTCGAGCAACGGATTGCCATTGGCATCGGTCTCATATTGGTCGATATAATCGCCCATGTGCACTCCCATGCGGCCATATTTCAAGAATTTGTCGCGCATTGCGTCGCCCATTTCGGGGTCGATATACACATCGTTGTAGATGGGCTTTGAGAAGTAGTTGGGGTCGCCATATTCATCGGTGCCGGTGAAGTAGTCGTACATGCTGTTATACATGCCCACGCCCACCAGCGTAGGTGCCTGCTCCAGTCCGTTCACCGCTGTGCCTATCTTCTTGTTGCCAAGATAGAAACCGGCTGTGAAGTGCCAGTGCTTATTGTTCTTGAATGGATACACATCCACGAGCAGCTTCCAGGTGAAGATATTGGGCTTTGCATCAACTTTCACCTCCTGACTCACATCAAAGCCGGTCATTCCCTTGAGCAGCTCCTGTGCTTTGGCAAAATTTCCCTCAGTAACCACACCGTTGCCGTAGCTCATGAGGTTAAACTTGAGCGGAATATTGATTTTGGGCATATATGTGAAACCGGTGCGCACTTTCACCATGTCGCCTATTGGCATAGCAAAATCCACGCCCAATCCTGTGGTTCCCACAGCGACACCAAGGTCGGCGTGGTTGAATAAGTTCTTTTTTACAGTTAGGCTGTCGCTCTGGGCGAAAGCCAAAGCACTTGAAAACAACACAACAGTTGAAAGCAGAATTTCTTTAGCTCGTTTCATCTATCATTTATCTGTTAATTAGTAAAATCGTGGGCAAAGTTAAGAATTTACTTGCAATTTCTCCAACAATTACACTTAAAATTGGCTAAATGAGGTG
>JBJFEF010000166.1:0-7638 GCA_051890435.1 Muribaculaceae bacterium | reverse complement strand
TTTCCTGTTCCCTATCCCCTGTTCCCTAAAATTTCCTCAAGGTTGCGCTGCAATCCTGCCAGTTTCAGTCGCCACACTGCGCTGTGGCGAAACAGTGCACGGAATTGCTCCTCGGTCATCGAGGCTATTTCGTCGGCTGTGATATGCTGCAATTCGGGCGAGATAGCAAAATCAGCCACCTGTGTAGGCTCGGCATCGGCATTGTGTGGGCAGCAACGCTGACACGCATCGCAGCCATACACACGCCGCCCGGCACGCTCACCCACCCACTCCGGCAGCGTTTCGCTGCGGTTTTCTATCAGTTGGCACGAGAGACATCGCGAGGCGTCGAGGGCTTCGCCACCGTTCAGAGCCTTGCCGGGACAATAGATTTCGCATCGCCGGCAGTCGCCGCAAGTGAGGCGACACGGCTCGTCGGGCTCCACGGCAAGCGTAGTCACGAGTTCGCCAAGAAAGAAGAAAGAGCCTCGGCGCGGAATGATGAGCAGATTGTTGCGCCCCACGAAGCCTATTCCCGCACGCTGCGCCCAGTATTTCTCCCGAATGGGTGCCGTATCCACACATGCGCGGCTCTCGCATCCTGTTAGCTCCTTGATGCGTGCGGCAAGGGCACGGAGCCTTTCACGCAGCACCTCGTGGTAGTCGCGTCCGTAGGCATAGAATGAGAATTGGGGCGATTCGCGGTCTTGCAGCACGGCAGGGTAGTAGCCCAGGGCGAGCGAAATCACCGTTTGTGCCCCGTCGAGGAGCAGCCGTGGGTCGTTGCGCACGTCGAGGTAGCGCGTGGCATAGTCCATGCAGTCGTGTCGGCGGGCGGCAATCCAGCGGTCGTAGCGCTCTTGTGCTTCGGCATCCACAGCCTCAGCACGGGCAAAGCCGCAGGCATCGAAGCCCAATTTTGCAGCCTCAGCACGTATCTCTTCCTTCAAGTCGTTCATATCAGTGAAATTTTTCAGCCACTGCTCCTCTCTCGCGGCACTGTTTTTTCAGGCGTCTGTAAGCATCACATCTGCCGCCACCGTGCTATTCCATCGGTATTGCCTCAAAGGCATAGCCTTTATATTTCAGCCACTCAATGGCGCGTGGAAGTGCATATTGCATATTTTCACGGGCTTTCAGCGAGTCGTGAAACACTATTATCGAGCCTCGGCGGGCATAGCGTTTCACATTGTTGAGCACCTGCTCACCGGTGAGTTTGCGGTTGTAGTCGCGCGTCACGAGGTCATACATTATCAGTGCGTAATGGTTCTTCATGAGGCGTGCAGTGCCCCATCGCATCAGTCCGTGAGGCGGACGGAAGAGCTTCGAGCCGATAAGTCGGTTGGCAAGAGCCACATTGCGCAGATAGCGCCGTGTGGTCACTTTGAGGCTCTGCAAGTGGTTCATGGTGTGGTTGCCCACGCTGTGTCCGCGGCGCAATATTTCCTCAAGCAGCTCGGGGTGTCGGCGCACGTTGTCGCCCACGAGGAAGAAGGTGGCTTTCACGCCATAGAAGTCGAGTGTGTCGAGAATCCACGGCGTCAGCTCGGGGATTGGGCCGTCGTCGAAAGTGAGAAATACTGTCCGCCGTTTCCGGTGTATTCTCCACACGGTCTCGGCGAACAGTATTCTATAAAGTAAAGGCGGTTGTTCGATTAGCATTATAAGTGGCTGCTATGTAGTGGTTTATCCGCCAAAGGCTTCACTCAGGTCGAAGTCGGCTTCCTCGGCATCCTCGGCTGCTTCTTCATCGTCGGCTGCTTCTTCTGCTTCTTGCTGTGAAGCGGCTTGGGCATGGGCACGCACAAAGTCGTAGATGCGGTCGATGTTCACACCCATGTCGGTGATTTTCTTCACGAGCTTCTCCAGTCCGGCTTCATTGATTAGGTTGTAATATTCAATGAGGTCGATAAAGTAGCGCTGGTCGATGTAGTGGTCGGTGTACGACAGGCGTGTGTAGAGGTCGGGCGAAAGAGTCTGGTAGTAGCGCACATATTCGGCATAGCGCAGCACTTCGCCTTCCATTATCTTCACTGCCTTTTCTTGGTCGTCCTTGTTTCCGCTGAGTTTGGCGAGTGCCACGCGTATTTGGGCGTAGCGCATGCCGAGCTGCAGAGAGTAGGGCACAGCCTTCACAGGCAGTTTCTCGTCCATAAGGTTGAGAATGGTGCGTGCCTTGTCGTATTCGCCTTCGCCGATAAGGTCGTAGGCGAGGTCGGTCATTGCCGAGCGTGTGGTGGTGACCATGCGGCGTATGGTTTCGTCCCAGTAGCGCTCGCCGTTCTGGTCGGCGTCGAGTCCTGCCCAGCGGAACTTGGTCATCACCGTGTCATACATCTTCTTGGTGTTGGTGCCGATTTCGCCTGTTGCCTCATACACTGCGCTCTTGATGGGCACCACCTGATATGCCATACCCGTCGATTCCATGAAGGGCGAGAGTCCGGCATAGTAGCGGTCGGGCACGGTCATTGCGAAATACACGGGGCGTTTCCAGCCTTGTGCGGCTGCCGAGGCGATAATGTCGAGTGTCATCACCTTGCTCGAGCTCATTGCCATCTCTCCGGCGGTATATTTGTCGGCAAGCATGTTGCAGTCGATGCTCGGCTCAATAAGGTTGGCGCGCTCGGGTGCCACGATGCCGGCTGCCACCACTGTGGCGCTATCCACCGGGATATACATGCACGGATTCTTGATTTGCGGCAAGTGCCACGGGTTGTTCTTGTAGTCGTCCGAGTAGAGTTGTGCAAGCGACTCAAGCACCGGTATGGGGGTTTCCGTTGGATCGATGAAGTAGTTATACTGGCGCTCATCGTAGGCAAATGTGAGTGGATTGGCGAGCATCGGGAGCGGTGCCGACTTGTAGGCGGGGCGGCGCATCTGGTTGATATACCAGTCGGTGGTGAGGTAGCTGAGGTTCACCACGCGCACGTCGGTGCGGTAGCCTTCCACCTCCTGGCAGTACCACAATGGGAAGGTGTCGTTGTCGCCGTTGGTGAAGATGATACCGTTCTCGCCCACGCTCGACAGGTAGTTCATGCCGAAGTCGCGTGCCGGGTAGCGGCCCGAGCGGTCGTGGTCGTCCCACGTCTGTCCCACCATCTGCAGTGGCACTATGAGTCCCACCACGGCGGCTGCACAGGCGGCTATCATCGAGGTACGGGCATCGGCGTCGGCTTTCTTTGCTTTCTTCACTATGGCGAGAATGAGCTTCCACAGTCCGGCTACGCCCATTCCCACCCATATTGCGAAGGCGTAGAACGAGCCGGCGTAGGCATAGTCGCGCTCACGGGGCTGGCTTGGCGTCTGGTTGAGGTAGATTACAATGGCGATTCCCGTCATGAAGAAGAGGAAGAATATCACCCAGAATTGCTCTATTCCGCGTTTTCCGGCATAAGCCTGCCACAGCAAACCTATAATACCGAGCAGCAGCGGCAGCATGTAGAACACGTTGTGTCCCTTGTTGCCCTCGCCGAGGTCGCTCGGCAGCAGCGACTGGTCGCCCAGGCGTGCGTTGTCGATAACGGGGATTCCGCTAATCCAGTTTCCGTGGGTGATTTCACCACTTCCCTGTATGTCGTTTTGGCGGCCTACGAAGTTCCACATGAAGTAGCGCCAATACATGTAGTTGAGTTGGTAGTCGATGAAGAAGCGCAGGTTCTCGGCAAATGTGGGCTTCACCTTTGGCTCGGTGCTTATCACGTTGCCGTCCTTGTCGAGCTGGGTGGTGGCATTCACGGTGGTTCCCACCATGCTTATCCACTCCTTATACTCGCGGGCGTATGCACCGCTGTGCATTCGCGGGAAGAGCATGTCGAGCTCGGGCGATGTCACATATTTGTCGGCTGTGCCTATCTGCTTGTAGCGGTCGGGCTGCGTCGGGTCGCTCTTCACTTCCTTGGCATAGAGTGCTTTGCCCTCTATTTTCACAGGCTTCATGGCTCCCTCGCCGTTGTCCTTATACACCACGCCGGCGTTAAACGTCTGTCCGTAGAGCAGCGGACGGTCGCCATATTGCTCGCGGTTGAGGTAGCTGCCCAGGGCAAACACGTTGTCGGGCGAGTTCTGGTCCATCGGGGTCTGTGCATTCGAGCGGATAAGGATGAGTGCATACGATGAGTAGCCTATGAATATCACAAAGATGCTCATCACCGTCAGGGCGAAGATGCGCGCCGGTATGCGGTTGCAGTATTTGTAGAGATACACTATCAGTGCCACGGTGAGAACTGCCGGAATCAAGAATCCGTCGCCTATGAAGAGCATTCCCGAGAGGAAGATGCTCAAAAAGAACGAAATCTTGATGCGGGTGGGGCTGCTCTGCTTGTAAAGCTCATAGATGCTCCATATAAACACCGCAAAGAGCACTATGGCATAGATGAGCACGCCCGAGTTGAAGCCAAGTCCGAGGGTGTTCACGAAGAACAGCTCCATATCCTGTGCCACCTCCACAAAGCCCGGTACCAAGCCGTAGAGTATGAGCACGATGATGCCGAAGGAGAGCAGCAGTGCAAGCAGCGACCCCTTGGCAGTGGTATTCTTGAATTTCTTGTAGTAGAACACAAGCACGATTGCCGGAATACACAGCAAGTTGAGCAGGTGCACTGCCACCGACACGCCTATCACATAGGCTATGAGCACCAGCCAGCGGTCGCTGTGGGGCTCGTCGGCGCGGTTTTCCCACTTCAGGATGAGCCAGAACACCAGCGCGGTGCAGAACGATGAGAAGGCATACACCTCAGCCTCCACGGCTGAGAACCAGAATGTGTCGCTCCACGTATATACCAGTGCGCCACACAGTCCGCTGCCAAATATCACGAGCATCTCGACGAGGCTCACGCTCTCGGCATCGTCGGCAACCACAAGGCGCTTCACCAAGTGGGTGATGGTCCAGAACAGCAGCAGAATGGTGCCTGCACTCAGCAGTGCCGACATGGCATTCACGCACAGTGCCACGTTGCTCACATCGTTAGTGAAGTTGATGGCAAATCGGGCTGCAAGCATGAAGATAGGGTTGCCGGGCGGGTGTCCGATTTCGAGTTTGAATCCTTGTGAGATAAATTCCGGGCAGTCCCAGAAGCTGGCAGTAGGCTCCATAGTGAGGAGGTAGGTGACTGCAGCCACCACAAATGTGAGCCAGCCAAGTGAGTCGTTGATAATTTTGTATTTTCTCATCTGTGAGATATTATAAAAATAACTTTGTTTTTATTTCAGAGCGGGTGATTAGCCAAGGGTGCGGCCGGGGTAGGCTTCGAGGGCGTGGCGCAACACTTCGAGGGCCTTGGCAAGTTCGGCTTTCTCGATTACGTAGGCAAGGCGCACTTCGTCGCGGCCGTGGTCGGGGGCTGTGTAGAAGCCCGAGGCCGGAGCCATGAAGATGGTCTGTCCTTCCCACTCAAATTCGCGCAGACACCACTCGCAGAAGCGGTCGGCATCGTCAACCGGCAGGCGTGCCACGGTGTAGAATGCTCCCATCGGTATGGGCGAGTAGCAGCCCGGTATGCGGTTTAGCCCGTCAACAAGGAATTTGCGGCGCTCCACATATTCGTTGTAGGTGTCGAGCATATATTCGGGCGAAGCGTCGATTGAGGCTTCTGCCACTATCTGGCCAAGCAGTGGCGGACTGAGGCGCGCCTGGCAGAATTTCATCACGTTCTTCTTTAGCTCGGCATGCTTGGTGATGATGGCACCTATGCGTATGCCGCACTCGCTGTAGCGCTTCGACACCGAGTCGATGAGCACCACTTGCTCCTCTATGCCCTTGAGGTGGAACGCCGAGATGTAGGGCGCTCCCGTGTAGCAAAATTCGCGATACACCTCGTCGCTGAAGAGGAAAAGGTCGTATTTCTTCACTATGTCGCGCAGTTGGTTCATCTCGCTCTGCGTGTAGAGGTAGCCCGTGGGGTTGTTGGGGTTGCAGATGAGTATTCCCTTGGTGCGCGGTGTGATTAGTTCCTCAAATTTCTCCACCGGTGGCAGCGCAAAGCCCTCGTCGATCGACGATGTCACAGTCTTTATCACCGCTCCCGCCGAGATGGCAAACGCCATGTAGTTGGCATAGGCGGGTTCGGGCACTATTATCTCGTCGCCCGGGTCGAGGCACGCCATGAAGGCAAAGAGCACCGCCTCCGAGCCGCCCACGGTCACAATGATGTCGTCGGGCGTCACGTCGATATTGAATCGGTGATAATAGGTGGCGAGCTTCTCGCGCAGCGAGCGTATTCCGTCGCTTGGGCTATATTCGAGCACCTTCCGGTCGATGTGCTTCAGCGCCTCAAGCGCCTCGGGAGGCGTGGGAAGGTCGGGCTGACCGATATTCAGGTGATACACTTTGATGCCACGGCTTTTTGCTGCATTGCTCAGCGGCACCAATTTACGGATTGGCGACGCAGGCATTATCACTCCGCGATTTGAAATTTTTGGCATAATAATTCACTAACAAGTTTTTGTTTCACACGAGTTCTTGCCATTCAAGTGGCTATGAACAACACAAACAAGCAAATGCCCCCTCGTCGAGCCGACGGGTTGCACTTGCGTGCTGCAAAGGTAATACAAAAAATTCATTTTCTCAGCATCTTTGCCTCAGCCTTTTAGTGATAATTTGCGCTATTGCTCCTGTGCAGGCTCCGTCTATCGCCTTGTGGGGTGCCGAATTAGCGCCCAAAGCGCGGCTTGCTCCTGAATCGCTCTATCAGGCGGTAGGCATGGCGGTAGGAGCGCAGATGGTGCAATATCCACAGGCGCTTCAAGAAGATTATCGGCGTGAACCGCACCGTGTAGTAGAAGCGGTGTGACCGCATAGTGGCTATTATCACCTCCACCTTCTTGTCGGTTTCGGCACTCTTGGGCAGCAGCAACAGGTGCCCTATGCAGCGCACGGCACGGCGGTGCAGATAGAATCCGGCATCCTTCCACTCCACATTCTTCAGCACATAGTCGCTCTGCTTGGTGATTTGGGCGAAATATTGTGCCTCCTTGTCGGCATTGATGCTCGGCACGCGCGAGAGGCTGTCGTGGCGGATGCGGTAGTGATAAAACGCCTTATCCACCAGCACCACGCGGTTGGCTTGGTGCAGCAGCAGGTGGCTCACGGCAATATCCTCATATATCTCGCCCACGGGGAAGCGCACCTCATTGAAGAGCTTGCGGCGGTAGATTTTGCTCCACACATGGTTTTGCAGCCGGCGGTCTTTCACTATCATCTTCATCGCCTCATCGGCATCGATAGTGCATGTTTCGCCTGCCACATTGCGCACCTTGCTCTTGTTGCGCTTGGTGTATTCGCGAATGTGGCCGCAAGCCACAATGTCGGCATCGTGCTCCAAGGCAATTTGGCACAAGCCCTCATACATGTCGGTCTCAATCCAGTCGTCGCTATCCACAAAGGCAATCCAGTCGCCCTTAGCTACTTCGAGAGCCGTGTTGCGCGCAGCGCTGAGTCCCTGATTATGCTGGCGGATGAGGCGTATGCGGCTGTCGGCGGCAGCCCACTTGTCGCACATAGTAGCCGACTCATCGGTCGATCCGTCGTCAACCATCAGGATTTCGAGATTGCGGTAGGTTTGTCCGCACACCGATTTCATGCAGCGGTTCAAGTATTTAGCTACATTATACACCGGAATGATTACGCTGATTAAGGGTTGGCTTTGCGTCTGAGTAATTTGT
>JBJFEF010000165.1:0-7377 GCA_051890435.1 Muribaculaceae bacterium | reverse complement strand
TCAAAGCGTGCATCGGCACCGAAATTGAGGTTGCTGCTATTGACGGTTTCGCCCGAAACGGAGAGGGCGAAGCTGTTGTCGGAGAGCCCCTTGTTGTAGTAGCTCATATTCACCGATTTAGAGAAACCGAAGTGAGAAAACTTGAGATTTGCCGAATACTTGAAAGAATCGTTGCTGCTGCGGTTGTTGCGCCAGCCCAGAGCGATGGCAAACTCATTGACCGACTGCATGGAGTCGGAAGAATTCCAGCCATTGGTGTGGTAATCGGGAACGAGAATGAAATCACCCTCCAATCCCGGAGCGGTCTCGGTGTGGTAGCTGTCGAAGTCATAACCGCCATAGTAGTTGAAGTGGTCGAAGTGGCACATTGCCGAAGCCGATAAAGTGCCATTGTGGAAGCGGTGGCTGAAATCGAGCGCAAAGATGTTGTTATTGAACTTCTGCTTCAGAGGCTCGGTCAATTCTTCGGGAAGATTCTCAGAGCGGTTGCGGCAAGCCCAGGTGGAATTGTGCTGAAACCAGAATTTCAGCTCAGTCTCGGGCTTGGCAACAATGGCATATCCGGCATTGGCGGCAATGTTGGCATAAGAGCCGATGGCGAAGTCGAGATATCCGCGGCTGTGGGAGAAATCGTGTGAAGTGAGGTAGCCGTAGGGCATCATGAGCGGAG
Organism: Muribaculaceae bacterium; assembly: GCA_051890435.1. Classification (GTDB taxonomy): domain Bacteria; phylum Bacteroidota; class Bacteroidia; order Bacteroidales; family Muribaculaceae; genus CALZFJ01. The sequence continues at coordinate 6,707 of JBJFEF010000165.1, read as the reverse complement.
TGGTGGCAGGCACCTCGGCAGGCACCGACCATTCGCTGTAGCTGATGTTGCGTGAAGTGGCGGGCGACTTCGACACGGCAGGAAGCAAATTGAGCTTCTTTGCCTTACGCTCGTGTGGAGTGTAGTCGGTCTCCACGGTAATCTCCTTGGAGAGGTCCTCTTGAGCCATAGCGGTGGCAGAGAGGAACAATGAGATGAGGAGAGCGGCAAATATTGTGATACGTTTCATAATCGAAGAGTGTAAATTGTTGATTGATAAATTTGAAAGTGCTCGTGTCTATTTCTTCTTTTTTGATGACTTTTTCCACTGCGAGAGTCGGGAGTCGATCATGCGGAAGATGTCGTCGTCGGAGCCGGGATAGTTGTTGCGGAGGCTTTCGAGATACTGAGTAGCCTCGGTGACGTTGCCGCGCTTGTGATATATGTCGGCAAGGAGAATGAAACCACGGGCGAGCCAGTATTGGTGAGGCGTTCCGGCGTCGATAAAGTCATTGAGCACTTTCTCGGCACGCTTGAGGTTGTCGGCGTGATAGTAGTAGTCGGCAAGCTCGAAAGCAGCCCGAGCGCCATAGATAGAGCGTGTGTTGTCGGCAAGGCGCTTGAAATCATCGACGGCATCGCTGCCTTTTTTCAACTTCTTCAAGGCAAAAGCGCGGTTAAATGTAACCTCATTTTCCTCCTCAGGCGAAAGACCGCCAAGTGCGAGGAGAGCATCGGCGCTGACTTGCACCTTCGGGAATTGCTCCAGCTCGAGGGCAGTGCGCATGATGCCGAGGTTGGCATTGAGCTTGTTGTCGTGCGACGAAGCGCGAGAGGCGAGGTCGGTATAAACATCGTTTGCCTCGCGAAGCTGCTTCTTGCGGAAGAGGATATCGCCCTTCATTGCGAGAGCGTCTTCAGCAAAATTGGCATCGCTCACGGTGGCGAGCACGGTGTTGATGTCGGAGAGAGCAACGTCGTAGTTGCCTGCCTTGTATTCGTGGCGGGCGATGTAGTAGTGAGCCTTAGCCACATAGGCACCGTGGGGGAAATTCTTCACATAGTCGCGCATCTTGGTGATGCTTGGCTTTTCAGCCATATATGCTTTCTCGGCGGTCTCGAAAGTGAGGCGGTCGATTTCGCTCACGTCGAGTTTGGGAGCGTTGGGCACGCTGTTGAGGAAGTCGATATACTGTTGCAGCTCGCCGCGGTCGGCGTAGATTAGCTTGAGGTCCTCGGCAGCGGCAGTAGCTTCCTCGCTTGTGGGATAGTGAGAGATAACGCTCTTGTAGCTCTCGATGGCACGGGCTTCATTGCCCATTCCGCGCTGGGTGATAGCCTTCTGGAGCAGCGCCTTGCGGGCATCGGCGGTGCCTTGGAATCGGTTGGATATTTCCTCGTAGGCATTCACGGCAGCTTCGCCGTCGTTGGCAGCCACATAGGCTTCAGCCTTTTGAAGCATTGCAGCCGATGCGATGGGCGAATTGGGATATTCCTTGAGCAAGCGGTTGATGATTTCGATTTTTGCCGCGTGGCTCTTGGTGAGCCCCATCATCACAGCCTTCTGGAACAGCGGGTAGTCGCCCGAGGCGTGGTGAGTGGAGTAGGCGCGGTCGTATGCCGAGGCAGCCTCGCTGTAGCTTTTGGCGTAGTAGTAGGTGTCGCCGATGCGGCTGTAGGCATCGGCGCGAGAGGCATCGGAGAGCGACTTAGAAGCCACAGCCTTCTCGAAAGCGGTGCGGGCGGCGGCATAGCTGCGGAGCTGGAAACGCGAGTAGCCCAGATTGTAGTGGGCGAGGGCGAAATTGGAGTTTTTCGAGTTGGTTCCGGTGATAAAAGCCTCCTGACTCTTTGCGGCAGCCGAGTATTTTCCGCTGCGATATTGGCACTCGCCAATCCACAGGTTGCACTCGTTGCGCAGAGCGCGGTCGAGGTTTCCGAGGGCGTAGGCGTCGGAGAAATTGCGGTGAGCGTCAGCCACCTTGCCATTGGAGAGAGCCTGCACGCCGAGGTTGTAGAGCACACGTTGCTTTGCACGAAGCACCTTCTCAGAGGGTGCTGCTATGTGAGAAATGCTTTGCAAGGCACGTTGATAATCGTTGCCGTTGATGTAGGCATTGATGAGGTAGTCTTCAACGTCGCCGGCGTAAGCCGACTTGGGAAAACGGTTGAGGAATTGCTCGAAAATGTCGATAGAGCGGTTGAAAGGAGTGCGTCCGCCATCGCCCTGTGTGAGGGCATAATTGAAATAGGCGGTTTCTTGCACATTGGTGTCGAAAGGCATACTGAAGGCCTTCTCGTAGGCAATTGCGGCAGCCTTCATGTTGCCTGTCTTCACATTGCTGTGGCCGATAAACATGTGTGCGCTCTGAGCGAGAGCATCGTCGGCATCGATGACACCTGCCATTAGGTCGATGCAGGCAGGGAAGTCGGCGTTGCGGTAGTGTAGCACGCCCATCACGTATTGAGCGGTACGCTCGGGTGAGCTTTGGCAGCCGTCGAGATAGGCATTGATGTAGCGAGCAGCCTCGGTGTCGTTTCCTTCGTGATATTGGCTTTCGCCCACGATGCGGTTGATTTCGCCATCAAACCCGGTGATTGAAGGATTGCTGAGCAGAAGGCGACCGCGCGAGATAACTTCGGGAAATTCGTGGCGGGCGAAAAGAATCTGGCACACATAGTATTGGGCGGCGTCGGAGAGCTCGGGGCACGAAGTCACCGAGGCAAATCTTTCGCGTGCCGAATCGTAGTTGCCTTGAGCGTAATCAACATAGCCTTGGAAGAAAATGCCGGCATCGCGATACTTCTTGGAGACAGCAAGGCGATTGAAGCAAAGCCTGGCGGCATCAAATTCGCCGAGGCGCAGCAGCGAGTAGCCTTTGCGGTAGGCGAGAGTGAGGTCGGCGTCGGCATCGAGCACCTTGTCGCCCACTTCGTTGTAAGACAAGAGAGCTTCGCCAAAGCGACCATTGAAGAAGTGGAAGTCGCCGATAGTGGCGAAGGCACGAGGGACGAGGTGAGAAGATGGATTGTCGGCGATAAACTGCCGGAACTCGGCAACACACTCAGTGCGCCCCTGCTCGAAGTGGCAGAAGGCGATATGGAATTGAGCTTCGGCTGAAAGCGAAGCACATGCTGGAAGCTGTGTGAAGTGGTTGAGCTGGTCGAGGGCTCCGGAGAAGTTGCCATCGGTCAGCATCAGTTTGCCACGAGAGAGGAAACCGTCGGGGGCGGTGCTTAAGAAGCCGGGTTGAGCAGAGACAACGAGCGGCAAAGCGGCACAAGCCCATGAAATAGCGTCAGTGATTTTCATAATTGATAAATTTATCAATGCAAAATTACGCATAATAGCTGAGATTTCCCACCAATAGGTGGTTTTTTTGAGTGAAGAATGAAAGGCGGATTTCGAGAAAAAGTAACAAAAGGGGTAAAAATACCAGAAAATATTTGGTGAATTACCATTTGTGTGCTAATTTTGCAGCGTAAAACAATACCAACGGAGAAACACAATGAATGCGATGAAAAACCAAAGAGAATTGACAAAGATGCGCGATGCCGAGCTGCTACGCGACTACCGCACGAGGCTTAATGCAGCCTTGGAACGCGGAGAGGATATTAACCGAATGAAAATCATTGAGGAGGTGCTCGCTACGGGGCACCCACGCTACTACCTGCAATTCAGTCAAGCCTATAATGTGATGGCACGTATCAACCACCGGGGCATCACCGGGCGCAAACTCACCTTGAAGAACGCCATGTGGCTCGAAATATATGAGAAAGTGCGGACGATGATGGCTGAGAATGAGGGTATGCCTATGCACATTGCTCTCACAAGGGTGCTCGGCGAGGGGCGTGCTTCGCGCTATTTCATCACACCGCGCTATGCCTACCGCTACATCTATGAGGTGCAGCGCGAAGCCCGAAACCGCCGCATAGCGCGCATGGCAAGAGCTTGAGAGGAGAAAAAGGAATGTGATGTGGAAAGATTATTTTTTTTTGACGAAGATTTTTTCTGGGGGGAACTATGAGAATTGTGATGATGATGGCTGTGGCGATGATGCTTTTTGCCTCGTGCCGCACGACCAAAACAGCTGAAAAGGCGGTGAGTGAACACCGTGTGGAGCTCGACTCGGCAAGAATAGAGGAGGGAATGGAGGTGATGATTGACGAATGGTATTTCTACCACGATTCGCTGCCACCTGTGGTAATAAAACTTCCGAAATCGGGTGGGGCTGAAACAGTGAGTGGCGGAGCAATCGTTGGCACCCGTAAGGCGGCAGTGGTGCGCCACATGGCAGTGAAGCGCAGTGCTACGGCTGAGGCTACTGCGAGAACCGAAAAGGCTGTGAGCGAGGAAGTGACGCAGAAGGAGGAACACCGCGCCGGAGGAATTTGCCGCGTGGCGATGGTGGCGATAGTGATAGCGGCAATTGCACTGATGATGCTACTGAAACTGAAATTTCAACAAAAAATAATTTAACGCTATGGAAAACTACAGAATCAAAACTTATGTGCTCGACCGTGAGCAGATTTATCGCGCCATGATGGCTGAATATGCCCTTGTGGTGGCGGGAAAGGACGATGAGGAGGCACCGATGCAATATGCAAAGTGTGACTTGCCGGCAATCTTCAGGGTGCTTTACAATGAGGAACTTGGGGTGATGTGCTCGAAGATAAGCGGATATATCGCTCAGATTGACGAAAGTGCCGATGGATTGACCCATATTGTGATGCGAATGCCGGCGGGACTGGCAACGGTGAAAGATGCGCTGATTCGTCGCCGCATGGAGGATTACCTCGTGGCGAGTGTGCTGATGCGATGCTTTGTGCCGGTGCGTTCGACGCGTGATGAATATGAGATGCTTGTGAGTCGTGCGCGGCTTGCAATGCGGTCGATGCGGCAGATGCTGGCTCGTGGGTGAAACACCTTGTGAGGCAGATGCCGGCTCGAGGGTGAAAAAAAGCTGTGCGGCAGATGCCGGCGCGAGGGGTAACGAGAAAAGGAGGTGCCAACGATGGTGAGGCTCCTCCTTTAGGTTTTATAATTAGCGTGAATTATTGGGCTGTGATTCGGCGGAAGGTGTCGAGAAGCCAGGCATCTTGCTCGGCGATGGTCATGTGCGAATTGTCGAGCACAAGGGCATCTTCGGCTTTGCGGAGCGGACTTTCGGCGCGAGTTTGGTCGATGTGGTCACGTTCTTGCACATTGCGGAGCACTTCGTCGAAGGTGACGGTGGAGTTGCCCTTGGCGCGAAGCTCGTCGAAGCGACGCTGTGCTCGAGTCTCGGCAGAGGCATCGACGTAAATCTTCATTTCGGCATCGGGAAATACCACAGTGCCGATGTCGCGGCCGTCCATCACAATACCCTTCTGTGCTCCCATTAGCTGCTGCTGAGCCACGAGGGCGTGGCGCACGGCGGGAATTGCAGCCACAAAGCTCACCTTGCCCGACACGCGCATCTCGCGGATTTCGTGCTCCACACATTCGCCGTTGAGATAGGTCTCGGAGGCGCCGGTGGTGGGGTTTACGCCAAAGGTGATGTGAATCTCGGGGAGGTGGCGCTCCAGCTCAGCCACATCGACGGTTTCGCCGTTGATAAGGTTGTGGTTGAGGCAGAAAAGAGTAACGGCGCGGTACATTGCACCGGTGTCGATATAGGCATAACCGATAGTTTTAGCCAACTTTTTCGCCATGGTGCTTTTGCCCGACGACGAAAATCCATCAATTGCTATAGTGATTTTTCTCTCCATAATTGTCGATAATTTGCAGTGCAAAATTAGCAAAATTTTAGCAGAAATGATAGCGAAACCCTAATAATTTGGAAAAACGATATGAGGTATGTTGCGAACGCATTAAGAGGCGCAACATTGCTGCCTCAATCAGCATCTCACAGCTCGCTGAGGATAATCTTGCACGTTGATGCCCACGGAATATCAACTCAAGAAGCAATTAACCGTCTCCTTGAGTCACTCTCAATCTGATTCATCAGGTGAAAGACTATGGTGGATTTTGTTCTCTCCTTTACTTCGTTCATATCACCATACAGAATAGCAACCCCCACCGCTGCAGGGCGAGGATGATAGGTTTTGGGGCTTAACTAAACGAGCGACAGAGAGGCTAACTCTGAGGCGAGACGGTGTATGCCCGTTTCAATTTTTTCGAGCTGAGCGTCGGAGATTGGCGTGTCGCCCTTCTTGTACTGGCGCATGAGTCCAGGATTAATACCGAGATAGCGACCGAGAGCACTGACGTTGAACATCGAGTAGTATTCGAAGAGTGATGAAATGTCGAAGTGAAATTCCACATTTGCAGAGAGTTCTGCCGGAATAGCATCGCCACGCTCAATGTAATCGCTGCTAACTTCTTCAATGGTGTTGTAGAAATCTTCCTTTGCCTCCTTTACTGTGTCGCCTGTGCCGATGAGCATGCAGTGTTCGCCATCAGTATTATAAGCGATATAAGTGCCATCAGACTGTTTTTCAATGCTTACTTTCATATCTTGTAGGAGTTATGTGTTATTAACTGAGTTTGTTGAGAATAGTGGGAGAAGCTTCCTCTATTGTTTAGAATCCGATTTGCTTTTTCAGGACCATCATCAGCCCTTTGCGAATCTCTTGTGAGCCGTGCCGTTCCACTATCAGTTCATCACCTTTTTCGGCGTTGTAGTAGCGGTCGTGTTTCTTTCCGTGCTTCACGAGTCGGTATCCGTGAGCTTCGGCTATCTTAA
>JBJFEF010000164.1:0-2048 GCA_051890435.1 Muribaculaceae bacterium | reverse complement strand
GAGGCTTCGGGCACACGGGAGTGGAGTGAGAGGTAAGAGGTAAGAGGTAAGAGGTGAGAGGTAAGAGGTAAGAGGTAAGAGGTAAGAGGTAAGAGGTAAGAGGTAAGAGGTAAGAGTGGAGAGTGGAGAGGGCTTTAGGGGCATGGGCGGACTCGTTGGTGCTCGGGGGGGCTTGTTGGAGGGATTGGCGTTCTCGAAGGGGAGAGAGGGGGAAATTAAATTTTTTATATGTGATGAAACATTTTTCAAGAAATATTTTGCTCTTGGCACTTGCCTTGATAGGCGTGATGCCATTGATAGCAGGCGACAAAGATGCCGATGATGCCGCGATGCGTCGCGACAAGGCTCGCTATGTGTATCTTGAGGCTATCAAGCAGCATGAGGCTGAGAACGAAGGTGCTTTTTTCGACCTCATACGCCATGCCTATGCACTCGACAGCACTAACACGGCGATTTCCTACTATTATGGCCTTACCAAACTCATGCGAGAAAATGTGAGCCGCGAGGAAGCCATTCGTGGTGTGGCATTGATGAAAAAGCACTTTGATGCACACCCGGAGGATTACTATGAGGCTTACACTTATGCCAATCTGTTGCCTCAAATCGGTAAAAACGAGGAGGCTCTTGCCACGTGGAAGAAACTTGCCGAACTCTTCCCCACTAAAATCGACGTGCAAGGTCAGCTTGCCGACAGTTATGCCCGCAACGGCGACTTCCGCAAGTCGATAGAGGCATTCGACTCCTTGGAGAAGGTGTTGGGACGCACTCCCGAGCTGCTTCTGCGCAAAATCAGCTACTACTATGAGCTTCACGACACCACAGGAATGATAAATGAGGGCTACCGACTGCTGCGCACGGCTCCTCGCAATGGCGACTACAACTACCTGATGGGATATGTGTTTCAGGGCGTGCAGATGAACGACAGCGCTCTTGCATACTTCGACAAGGCTATTGCCCTGATGCCCGAAAACGGCAGACCCTATCTTGCCAAAGCCAATATCTATATGCAGAAGGGCGACTCGGTGGGTTTCGACCGCGAAATCTATAATGCCCTGGTGAGCAAGGATCTGGATGTGGAGAACAAGGTGGGTGTGCTCACCGACTACATCAAGCAACTCTTTGCCCGCAACGACACCTCGGAGCGCGTAAACCGCCTCTTCACCGTGCTGATTGAGCAACATCCACACGAGGTGGCAATCCATGAGCTATACAGCGAGTATTTTGTGGCTCGCAAGGACTATGTGAAGGCGGCAGAGCAGATGGGATATGTGGTAGATATCGACCCGTCGAATGCCGAATACTGGAAGAAGATGATGATGGTTAACCTCATGGCAGAGCGCTACCCGGAGGCTATTGCTGCGGGCGACAAGGCACTGGAATATAATCCCAAGAATATCGATTTGTATCAATATATCGGTCCGGCATATTACCAGATAAAGGAGTATGACAAGGCACTTGAAGTGTATGACCGCGGTCTTGCTGTTGCCGATTCGCTCGATTATCAGTTGCGGTCGTCGATGCTCACCGGAAAGGGTGATGTGTATTATGCGCTGAAGGACACCGCGCAATCGTTTGCCTGCTATGAGAAGGCATTGAAGATCGATCCCACCAATGTGTCGCTGATGAACAATTATGCCTACTTTCTTGCAGTGGAGGGGCGCGACCTCGACAAGGCGGAACAGCTCAGCACCAAGGCAGTTAACGCTTCGCCCAACAATGCCACCTTCCTCGATACCTATGCGTGGGTGTATTTCAAGAAGGGGGAATATAACTTGGCGCTTATCTACATAGAGTATGCTCTGAAGAATGATGTGGGTGAGAATGCCGAGGTGATGGAGCATTATGGCGATATTCTCTTCATGAACGGACAGCCCGAGAAGGCGCTTGAATGGTGGGAGAAGGCTCTGAAACTCGACCCGGAGCGCGAGGTGCTGAAGCGCAAGGTGGAGAATAAGACGTATTTTTATAGGTAAGAGGTAAGAGGTAAGAGGTAAGAGGTAAGAGGTAAGAGGGTATAGGGTATAGGGTATAGGGTATAGGGTATAGGG
>JBJFEF010000163.1:4098-7416 GCA_051890435.1 Muribaculaceae bacterium | reverse complement strand
TCGCGCAGCTCGGCAGCCACAGCCTGGCGGAAGTAGAGAGCCTGACCGTCGTAGGCATTCTCAACGCGGAAATTCAGGTCGATAGGTAGGGCGCTGATAGAGTCGAATTGCTGCTTGGTGAGGTCGCCGTGCGATTGCATATTTTGGAGCACCACATTGCGGCGACGCAGGCTGTTCTTTGGGTTGAGCTTTGGATTATAGGTGCTTGTAGCCTTGAGCAAGCCCACGAGCACCGCCGATTGCTCGGCGTTGAGGTCGCGAGGCTCCACGTTGAAGTAGGTTTTTGCGGCGGTTTTGATTCCGTAGGCGTTGCTGCCGAAATCCACGGTGTTGGCATACATGGTGAGGATTTCCTCCTTGGAGTAGAACATTTCGAGCTCCACGGCAAGAATCCACTCCTTGCTCTTCATTATCACGATTTTAAGCCCCGGCACCTTTCCGAGCAGACCGGTAGAATACTGTGTGCGCACGCGGAACATATTCTTCACCAGCTGCTGAGTGATGGTGGAAGCGCCGCGGGCACGACCTGCGAGCATATCCTTGGCGGCTGCAAAGAGCCCTTGGAAGTCGATGCCGTGGTGGCTATAGAAACGCTCGTCTTCGGTGTCGATAAGAGCTTTGAAGAAGATTGGATTAATCTCGGAATATTCCACCGGGGTGCGGTTTTCGTTGAAGTATTTGCCAATCATCACACCGTCAGCACTGTAGAGCATCGAGGCGGTGCTCGTCTGCGGGTTCATGATGCTGTGAATTGTGGGTGATTTTCCGAAGAGCCAGAAGAGATTGAGATTGACCGCCACGAGGTAGAAGATGAAGAACAAGATGAAGGATACAAAGCCCACAGCGAGTTTCTTGTACCACTTAGCGCCACGATAGAGGCCCGCATACCAATTCCATGCCTTACGGCAAAACAGCTTAATCCACGACCAAACCAAAGTGAAGAAAGCCAGCAACTTATCTTTAGAAAAATTCATAATACAATAAGGTTTAATACCGGTGGCAGACACGGCAAAAAGCACTCCCTTAGGTGATGACTTGAGGAATGGCGCCGGAGAGTCAGGCAATATTGAGTGCAATATTCGCAATAATTCTTGAAATATGCAAGCAAAACAGCATTTTTTTGAATAAGACCAATAAGACCAATAAGACTAATAAGACTAATAGGTGCCAATTAGGTCTTTTCAAAATTTTTGGCACTTTGCTTCCTATTTGTGTGATTTTTATATATATTTGCAAGATATTAATATTTAATAAATTCAGAAAAGACATAAGAAAGATAACTATGAGAAAGATTTCTACGCTATGTGTTGCAGCTTTGCTTGCATTTTCGGCAATGGCACAATCTAAAATGTCGGGTTACTCTCAGATGATGCTGAGAGAGTGCCGGAAGGTGGCAGAAAACCACTCACAAAACGATTTTGCCATCAAGGCAGTGAAAGAAATTGACGGGCAGAAATGCGTTGATGCCTTTGTGCGTGTGAAAGATGCGAAGAAGATTGGCGACTTGGCTGCACTTGGCGTGAAGGTGAACTATGTGATGGGCAATTGCTGCACGGCACAGATTCCGCTCGATGCAGTAAGCACCGTGCTTGAGAGTGACAACGTGGCAGGAATAGAGATGCCGCACCGTGCACACCTGCTCAACAACAATGCACGCGAAATGACCAACCACAATGCCACCCTTGCCGGCAATGAGGAGCTGGGTATCTCGCCATTCACCGGAAAGGGCGTGATTTATGGCACTATGGATTGCGGTATTGATTTCAACCACATCAATTTCCGCCACGATGACGGCAGCACGCGCTTCCTTGCAGTGTATTTGCCCGACAACGAGACGGGAGAGAAATACACCGGACGAGCAGCCAATTATGATACCTTTGATTATGACATCGCCGAGTTGCCCGGCTCGGTTTTCACTACCGATGAAGCGATAAAGGGGCTCACCAGCGACACACCGACCGAATCGCACGGCAGCCACACCATGGGAACGGCAGCCGGAAGCTACAACAATGCCTACCGCGGCTTTGCTCCCGACGCCGACCTGATAGGTTGCGGCACAATAAACCTCAGCGACTTCAACATAGTGAACTCTGTGGCGTATGTGTTCGACCGCGCCGAGGAGCTGGGACGTCCTGCAGTGGTGAATCTGAGCCTTGGCTACAATGTGGGACTGCACAACGGCAACGACTTTTTGCCTTATATGCTTGACCGGCTCACCGGACCGGGCAAGGTGGTGTGCGTGTCGGCAGGAAACGAGGGTAACGACCGTCTGCACCTTGCACACACCTTTGCCGACGGCCAACCGCTGAAGACGGTTGTCAAGAGCAATAGCTGGAGCGGATTCTCAGGAGAGATTACCATATATTCACAAAGCGACATCAAGGCAAAAGTGATAATAACAGCCGACGGCGGACAGCTGTATTCAGCCTCGACAGCCTATTGCAGCAATGAGAATCCCACAATCGACCTTCCCGACGGACTCAAAGCAGGCTTTTCGGGCAGCATAGCTCTATACTACACCGAGGGCACCGACTTGGGAAATGAGATTTATATCAAATTAGATGGCTCAGTGAAAAACTCGGGCAATGTGGCACTGATAGTGGAAGGCGAAGATGGCAGCGACCTGCAGATGTGGTGCGAATCATACACCGAGTTTAGCGATGGCGGAGGCTGGACGGGCTACACCGGAGGCGACACCAACATGTCGATCAGCACCATGGCTTGTGGAAAAGAAGCAATATCGGTGGGTGCCTACTATTCGCGTGGAGGCAGCCCCGGAGCTCTTACCTACTTCTCAAGCTACGGCCCCACAAGCGACGGACGCACAAAGCCCGATATCGTGGGCCCCGGCTCGTCGCTCTACTCGTCGGTGAACAGCTACGACAGCTCATCGACAGGCCGCAGTGCAGTGGCACAAGCCACAGTTGATGGAACGACCTACTATTGGGGCTCGATGCAAGGCACCTCGATGTCGTGTCCGGCAGTGTCGGGAGTGATAGCTACCTGGCTTGAGCTGAATCGGGAGATGACGCCTGCCGACATCAAGGAAGTGTTTGCTGCAACTGCCCAAAACGACAATATCACAGCCAAGAATCCCGAAAAGTGGGGCTATGGAAAGATCGACTCCTTCGAGGGCATAAAGCACATCTATCAGACTCTCGGTGTGAGCGATGTGGTGGCTGAGAAGAAGCCGCTGATAATCTATCCCAATCCATCCGACGGCCGATTCACCGTGCTTGCTGCCAACGAGGAGGCTGTGACGGTGAACGTGTATAACCTTGGCGGTGCTCTTGTGGCATCGCAGAAAATTGCAGCCGA
>JBJFEF010000163.1:0-3998 GCA_051890435.1 Muribaculaceae bacterium | reverse complement strand
TGTTAAATATATCTAATTTGTGTAGTTGATATTAAAAACTGTTTGGTAATAAGAAATTTAAATTCTAACTTTAGCGGCAGCAAAGTTACACCCTTGAATGAGTGACAAGCAGTTGTGGAAAAAGTCATTCTGATTGGACAAAAAAACTTGCCAATGTGACTGATAAAACAACTAAGACGAAAAAAGCTATAACAATAAAAGACAACAATAAAGACAACAACTATTTTATTAACCATTTTAATCCAAACTCAATTATGAAGAAAGTACTTATTACTTTTGCTCTATGCTTGAGTGCATCGGCATTTGCGCAGGTGCTCGACGTAGCTTCGGTTGAGAAGCTTGCGACACCTCAAGGTGTGGTGGCAGGAATAAGCCCGCAAGGCGACTACGTCCTGATGACCAATGCCACAAATGACGGACTCAGCAAGTATGACCTGAAAACAGGTGCTACAACAGTGGTTACCGACGCTCGTGGCGCGGGACGTGATGTGAAAATCGCAGCCGACGGACAGAGTGTTGTTTACCGTGAATTATCGTTCAAGAACCACCTACGCTACACCGAGGTGAAGCAGGCAAATCTCGCTACCGGCGAGAAGAAGCAGCTTGTGAAGCCCTCGCGCAACATTGAAGGCGTGGCAATCGACCGGGCAGCAGCAGTGGTAGTGAACAAGGGCAAGGCAACTGCAAAGGCACTTGGCGCAGCCAAGGCAAAAGCAGAGGCTCCTGTGCTCTCAATCAAGAACCGCCAGCTCATGGTGACCGAGAATGGCAAGACCCGCGTGCTGTCGCCCAACGGACAGCAGTTGAGCTACATTTGGCCGTCGCTTTCACCCGATGGCAACAAGGTGCTCTACTATGTGTGCGGCCGCGGAGCCTACGTTGCCGACCTGAAGGGCCACATCATCGCCGAGCTCGGACAGATTCGTGCCCCGAAGTGGTATAACGATGAGATTGTTGTGGGAATGAACGACAAGGACAATGGCGAAGTGGTGACATCATCGAGCATTGTGGCAGCTACGCTCTATGGAGTGCAGCAGACGCTCACCGACAACACAGTGATTGCAATGTATCCCTACACCAATGGCGAGAAGATTGCGTTCAGCACAGCCAACGGCGAGGCATACGTCATTAATATCAACCTGAAAAAGTGATTGCGCCATGAAGAAAGGATTTTTATTAGCAGCAGCGGCTCTACTTGCAGCCGGCGCAATGAATGCGAAGACAATCGACGAAGTTCGCGTATATCTTAACCCGGGACACGGTAGTTGGGGACCCAACGACCGCCCGATGGCAACCATCCCATATCCCAACTTGTCGGAAACAGGACGCCCCGACACTTGCGGCTTCTATGAGAGCAACACCAACCTGTGGAAGGTGCTCAAGCTCGGCAACAAGCTCGAGGCAATGGGCGTGAAGGCAGAAAACATCATGTACTCGCGCGTGAAGAACGGCCCGTTCCCCTATGTGAAGGATGCTGATGATGCCGAGCTCTACAACCGCAACCTCAGTGAGATTTGCGAGGAAGTGGATGCCAACAACATGGATATCTTCCTCTCTGTTCACTCAAATGCCGCCAGCGAAGGCACATCGACCAACTATCCACTCTTCCTCTATCGCGGAACCGATGCTGAGGCATACGTGGAAGGCTCGAAGGAGATGGGACTCACCGTGTGGCCTCTGTTCTACACCAACGGCATCGACGTGACAAGCTATTATAGCCCCACACAGACTAATGTGCGCGGCGACGTGAGCTTCTATGGCTCGTCGAGCGACCGCATCGGCTCGAATGGAGTGACCTATACCGGCTACCTCGGAGTGCTGAAGCATGGTGCCCAGGGCTTCTTGAGCGAGGGCTACTTCCACACCTATCAGCCTGCACGCCACCGTGCCCTCAATGAGGACTATTGCGGACAGGAAGGTGTGCGCTATGCACGCGGCCTTTGCGAGTGGCTTGGCGGAAATGCCGAGACCACCGGCTACATTATGGGAACAGTGAAGGACCTTCACGAGCGCATACAGCACGATCTCTTCAAGTATTCAGCCAACTCAATCGACCAGTGGCTGCCAATCAACGGCGCAGTGGTTAAGCTTTACAAGGGCGAAGATGTGGTTGCTACTTACACCGTAGATAACAACTACAATGGCGTATTCGTATTTGAGAACCTTGCTCCCGGCGACTACACACTCGACGTTACAGCCGAGGGCTACAAGCCACTCTTCGACGAGTATAAGGCTCCTGTTACCGTAAAGGCTAATGAGACTACTTATCCGCTCATCTATCTCGAGGCAGAGAACTATGAGCCGCCGACAGTGGTCTATACCGACTATCCCGACGAAGTGAACAACCCGGCAATTGGCTTGGCAGGCGAGTATAACTTCGGCACCGCATATCGCGAGGCTGCCGTTGCCGAACTTGCCGGCAAGACAGTGCGCCGCTCAATTCTTCGCGGCAACAACCTCTATGTGCTTGCAATCGACGAGGCTAAGGCTCCCTACATCTATGTGATCGACGCAACCACCCACGAAGTGGTGAAGACACTCGGCACAGAAGGAACTGAGGGCACCGAGCTTGCAGTTGCCGATATCGCACTCACAGCCGACGGCGTGCTTGTGGGCTGCTCGATGGAGCTTTGCCACTACGACGACTCGAAGGTGCAGGAAGGCGAGACCCGCGGTGAGGTGAACGTGTATAAGTGGGAGAACGGAGCCGACGGCATCGCCGAGGGCAATCCTGCAATATGGTTCAAGAGCAAAGCATCGGGTAACTTCATTCGTGCCTACACAGGAAGCTCAATGTTCTATAAGGGCACAATAGCCGAGGGAACTATCGTTATGACATCGCGCACTGCAACGGCAGTGAAGATTTACAACAATATCTTCTCAATCGTTGACGGACAGCAGGTTAGCTACGCCTTCAATAACAAGATGGGCAGCGGCAACGCCAAGGACGTATTTGGCGATGACTACACAATCAACCTCTCGCCGAATGATGGAGAACTCTTCATCATCACCGGAAGCAACCATGTGGCACGCCAATTCGGCATCACAGATAAGAGCGGCACATACGTTGACCTTGCCGATGGTCTTGTGAATGTTCCGAGCGCAAAGGTATCGTTCTTCAAGTTTGCCGGCCGCTCACTCATGGCTACACCTGACGTGGTGGATGAAAAGCCGGTGGTGAAGATAATCGATATCACCAACGGTCTTGACCTTGCCAAGGTGGTGGATGTGGTAACAGCCGATGAGGCTACTGCAACAGCACTCACAGCAATGGGACTCACCAAGGTGACAAACGACGATGAGGGCAACACCACAGCAGCCGACATTGAGCTTGTGACAGTGAACGACGGCGGTAGCGTGACCAAGCTCACCACCGAGGGAACTGAGCAGCCCAAGAACATTTCAGCCTATGCCTACGACCTGAAGGCAGAGAATGAGGGCAATGTGATTACATTCACATTCAAGCTCTCGGGCAATGCCAAGAACGTGAACGTGCGTATCTACAATGTGGCTGAAGGTGAGACCGGTGAGGCGTTGTTTGAGATACCTCTCGGAGCACAAGCCAAGGGCGAAGTGATCTACACTACACCTGCAATTGAAGGACTTGCCGATGGATCTTACGCATGGAGCGTAGCCGTAGAAAGCAAGACTGTGGGCGTGCCTACAGTGATCTATACAGCCGATGCAATCGGCCAGAACGCACGCGGTGGCGTGGCAGTGGACAAGGATCCCGAGAGCTCGCTCTTCGGAAATATATATGTAGCCAAGGGCTATGCAAAGGGTCTTGAGATATTCAACCCGCAGCTTGAGCTTCAGGGTACTTACTTGCAGAGTGGCTTTGCCAACAATGGTGCATCGCCATTCCGTGCAGCAGTGAGCAACGGCAAGGTTTACTTGACCGACTGGAGCGATGGTCATGCAGGCGTATGGATGTTCGACCCGGCATCGGGCGTTGACGACGTTACCAACGTATTCGTTGGAACAAAGGACAGCGACGG
>JBJFEF010000162.1:1975-7419 GCA_051890435.1 Muribaculaceae bacterium | reverse complement strand
AAAGTGGTTTTAGCATTCAGCGGTGGTCTCGACACATCGTTTTGCGTGAAATATCTTAGCGAGGATTGCGGTTATGAAGTATATACCGCAATCGCCAATACAGGCGGCTTCAGCGCCGAAGAGCTGAAGCGCATCGAGGAGCGTGCTCTTGCTCTTGGCGCAAAGGCTCATGCCTCGCTCGACATCACACACGAATACTACGACAAGAGTATCAAATATATGATTATGGGCAATGTGCTCCGCAATGGCACCTACCCCATCTCGGTGAGCTCGGAGCGAATTTTCCAAGCTATCGCCATCATCAACTATGCCAAGAGCATAGGCGCCGAATATGTGGCTCACGGCAGCACCGGTGCCGGTAACGACCAGGTGCGCTTCGACCTCACATTCCAGATTCTTGCGCCCGAAATCAAGATTATCACTCCCACACGCGACATGACCCTCACACGCGAGTATGAAATCAACTACCTCAAGGAGCACGGCTATGTTGCCGACTTCAAGAAGATGGAATACTCAATCAACAAGGGACTTTGGGGCACCAGCATCGGCGGAAAGGAAACTCTCAAGAGCAACGAGACTCTCCCCGAGGAGGCTTATCCCACTCAGATGACTGCCACCGAAGATGCCCGCCTCACACTCGACTTCGAGAAGGGCGAAATCGCTGCCGTCAACGGCGTGAAATATGCCGACAAGGTGGCTGCTATCCAGAAGATTGAGGAGATTGTGAATCCCTATGCCATCGGCCGCGATATGCACATCGGCGACACCATTATCGGCATCAAGGGCCGCGTGGGCTTTGAGGCAGGTGCGCCTATTCTCATCATTGCTGCTCACAAGATGCTCGAGAAGCACACCATGACCAAGTGGCAGCTCTATTGGAAGGAGCAGCTCGGCACTTGGTATGGAATGTTCCTCCACGAGGCGCAGTATCTTGAGCCGGTGATGCGCAACATCGAGGCTTTCCTCCTCTCGTCGCAGGAGAATGTTACCGGTCGCGTGATTATCGACCTCAAGCCCTACCGCTATGTGCTCGTGGGCGTGGAGAGCGACTTCGACCTTATGAAGACCGACTTCGGCGAATATGGCGAGGTGAACAAGGCATGGAGCGCCGACGATGTGAAGGGCTTCACCAAGATTCTCGCTAACCAAATGAAGATTTATCACAACAATCAGATAAAAAACGGCAAAGCTACTGAATAATGATTAAAGCTGGTATTATAGGTGGAGCCGGCTACACCGCCGGTGAGTTGATTAGATTGCTCATCAACCACCCCGACGTGGAAATAAAGTGGATTAACAGCTCAAGCAATGCAGGAAACCGCGTGGACGCCGTGCATCAGGGGTTAATCGGTGAGTGCAACCTCACTTTCACTGCCGATACGCCCATGGACGACATCGACGTGATGTTTTGTTGCACTCCTCATGGCGAGACACGCAAATTCATGGAGTCGCACGTGGTGCCCGAGGAGTTGCGCATAATCGACCTTTCTACCGATTATCGCCACCAGGATGGCACGCACGACTTTGTATATGGCTTGCCCGAGCTTAACCGCAAGCGCATTGTCAATGGCACAAAGCACATTGCCAATCCCGGCTGCTTCGCCACTTGCATTCAGCTTGCATTGCTCCCGCTCGCCAAGAACTTGCTGCTCAATGGCGACATCCACGTGCACGCCATCACCGGAAGCACCGGCGCGGGCGTGAAACCGGGTGCCACTTCGCACTTCTCGTGGCGCAACGACAATGTGTCGATCTACAAGCCCTTCCGCCACCAGCATCTCGACGAGATTTGCCAGTCGCTCACGCAGCTGCAGTCGAGCTTCAGCTCAAAGGTGAATTTCATTCCCGTGCGTGGATGCTTCTCGCGCGGAATCTTCGCCACGGTATATCTCGACTGTCCGCTTGAGCTTGAAATGGTGCGCACTCTCTATGAGGAGTATTACGACGACCACAATTTCACCTTTGTCACCGACAAAATGCCCGACCTAAAGGACGTGGTGAACACCAACAAGTGCTTGCTGCACCTCATCAAGGAAGATGGCAAGCTGCTCATTGTGTCGGTTATCGACAATCTGCTCAAGGGTGCATCGGGACAGGCTGTGCACAACATGAACCTGCTCTTCGGCTTGCACGAGCGTGTGGGTCTTGCCCTCAAGCCTTCGGCATTTTGATGCGAAAGCGGTGATCGGGAAAAATTGACTTGGGATTTATCCCTTAACTCATTAATTCATTAACTGAATATGAAACTATTCGACGTCTATCCGCTATTTGATGTGGAAATCGTGCGTGGCAAAGGCTGCGCCGTGTTCGACACCAATGGCACTGAATATCTCGACCTCTATGGCGGCCACGCCGTGATTTCGGTGGGCCACTGCCACCCTCACTACGTTGAGGCTCTCAAAAAGCAGGTGGAAACCCTCGGTTTCTACTCCAACTCGGTGCATAACTCCCTGCAGGTGCGCCTCGCCGAGCTGCTCGGTCGCATCTCGGGCTACGACGACTATCAGCTGTTTCTCATCAACTCGGGTGCCGAGGCTAATGAGAATGCGCTGAAGCTCGCTTCGTTCCACACCGGCCGCCGCCGCGTGGTGGCTTTCGGTAAGGCTTTCCACGGCCGCACCTCGCTCGCCGTTGAGGCTACCGACAACCGCAAGATTGTGTCGCCGGTCAACGATAACCACATTGTCACCTTCGTGCCACTTGGCGACATTGAGGCTGTGCGCCGCGAGCTCGCTCACGACGATGTGGCTGCGGTGATTGTAGAAGGCATACAGGGCGTGGGAGGAGTGCAGATTCCTGCCGACGACTTCCTGCAGCAGCTCCGCCGCGAGTGTGATGCTCACGGCACCGTGCTTGTGCTCGATGAAATCCAGTCGGGCTACGGTCGCTCGGGCCGCTTCTTTGCCCACCAATACTCGGGCATTCGTCCCGACATCATCACGGTGGCAAAGGGCATAGCCAACGGCTTCCCCATGGGTGGATTGCTCATCAGCCCCAAGTTCAAGCCGGTGTATGGTATGCTTGGCACCACATTTGGCGGCAACCACCTGGGTTGTGCGGCTGCAATAGCCGTGCTTGAGATTTTTGAGAAGGAAAATCTGGTGGAAAACGCTCGCGAGGTGGGCGAATATCTCCTCGCCGAGTTGCGCAAGTTGCCGGGAATCAAGGATGTGCGCGGTCGCGGACTCATGATAGGCCTTGAATTTGAGCAGCCCATCAAGGAGCTTCGCCTGCGTCTGCTTCACGAGCAGCACGTTTTCACCGGGGCAAGCGGCACTAATGTGCTTCGCCTGCTTCCGCCACTCGTGCTCACCAAGGAGCAAGCCGATGAATTTATCACGCGCCTCAAGCGTGTGCTTTGATATCACTCATGTGGGTGCAGCATTGGCGGCATTGCCTGCCTGTGTGGCATCCACTGTTTTTTTGTTAATTCGATAAACCCAACACAAAACTATGAAGATAGGAATTATTGGTGCCGGAAACATGGGCGGAGCTATTGCCCGTGGCATTGCACGCAGCGGTATGGCTGCTGTGGAGGCTATCACCGTGAGCAGTCCCAATCGCCACGGCGAGCTTGATGCAATTGCTGCCGATTATCCGCAAATCGGCACCACCACCGATAATCGCGCTGCCGCAGCCGGAGCCGACATGGTGATTGTGGCGGTGAAGCCGTGGCTCCTCGATGAGGTGATGCGCGAGATTGCCCCGGTGGTTGATTTTTCACGGCAGATGATAGTGTCGATAGTGGCAGGTGTGCCGCTTGCTCATCTTGCCGAGTTTGCTCCTGATGGAGTGAAGCCTGCCGTCTTCCGCCTTATCCCCAACACTGCCATCTCGGTGGGCGAGAGCATGACCTTTATCGCTGCCGCCAATGCCACTCCTGAGCAGATTGCCGGCGTGAGCGAGATTTTCAACCAAATGGGGCGTGTAATGGTGGTGGAGGAGCGCCTTATGGGTGCCGGCACCGCGCTTGCATCGTGTGGTATTGCCTATGTGATGCGTTATGTGCGTGCTGCCACCGAGGGTGGCGTGGAGCTGGGTATGCGTGCCGACGATGCCAAGGCTGTAATGCTGCAGACGCTCATTGGCGCTGCCCGACTTCTCGAAGCTACCGGCAATAATCCCGAGGTGGAAATCGACAAGGTGACAACGCCCGGAGGTCTCACCATTCGCGGACTCAACGCCATGGAGCGCAATGGCTTCACCACTGCCGTAATCGAAGGGCTCAAAGCCTCAGTAAAATGATAGGTAAGAGGTAAGGGGTAAGAGGTAAGAGGTCAAAGGAGCCACATTGTTCCTCTCTCCTAGAACCCATAAACCCACACCTCTCACCTCTCACCCCTTACCTCTTACCTGTATAATTATGTCAGTAAATAAAGTAATTCTCATTGGAAACGTGGGGCGCGACCCCGATATTCGCTACTCTGCCCCGGGGCAAGCAGTAGCTTCATTCTCACTTGCCACCACCGAGCGTGGCTACACCACGGCAAACGGCACTCAGGTGCCCGAGCGCACCGAGTGGCACAACATAGTGATGTGGGGCAAAAATGCCGAAATTGCCGAGCGATACATCCGCAAAGGCTCTCAGCTCTACATTGAGGGAAAACTCCGCACGCGCACGTGGGAGGACAAGAACCAAATCAAGCGCCAAGTGACCGAAATCTACGTTGACACTTTCGACTTCCTCGGCCGCAAGCCCGAATAAGCTGCTGCCGAAAATGAGTTGCCTCTATTGGCAGTAGCATAGCTGCTGTGCAGGTATAGTTGCGCTCTTGTTAACGATATTGTGCTGCTGGCGGAGATTAGTGTAGCGTGAAGCGCAAGCCAAGGTTGAAATTGAAGTTGAAGGGGCGCTCCTTGTAGATGTTGTCGGTTGAGGAGTGGTTGTCGATGTAGTAGCACACACCCGGCTCGGCATAGAGCGACAGGCGGCTGACAAGGCGATATTGCACACCCACAGCTGCCGTTGCCGACCACTGCAGACGCTTCTCGGTGGCGTCGCTGCTCTCGTTTGCCGTGTATTCGCCATTGAGGGTGTAATCGGTGGTGACGCGTCCGTCGATGCACTTTTCCATCGTCATTCCGCCTGTGGCATAAAGGCTGAGGCGGTCGTTGCTCCAGATGTTGCAGATGAGACTGACGGGAATACCTATGTAGTGCAGCCTTTGAGTGCCCGAATAGAAACTCTCAGCGCTTCCCCACGAAAAATCGGATGTGAGATAGGAATATTGCACGCCTGTGCTCAATGCGAGGCGGCTGTTGAGGTCGTAGCGCAGCGACAGTCCGGCACGCACCGGGAATTTGTGGCTCATTTTGCGCTCTACCTCCTTGTTGGTGTTGCTCATTTGCACCACGCTCCTTATGTCGCTTTTTTGGCTTATCCCTTCGCCACTGAGGTACTGTGAACGCAGCGTAGGGCCGCTTTCGTGCCCTATGCGGGAGTC
>JBJFEF010000162.1:0-1875 GCA_051890435.1 Muribaculaceae bacterium | reverse complement strand
GCTTTCGCTTGGATTGATGGTGCCCCCGATTGGCTGTGCTGATGCTGCGACTGCAGTTCCGGTGGCAACAGCGAGATTGCGCACCGGTATGCGAGTCGTAGCAACGGTGTTTTCCATTTCCTCCGTCGCCTCACGGCGGTTGTCGGCGGTGTTTAAGGCAGGTATATTATTATCAGTGTTGTTACTATAGGTTTCAGTAGGTTGTTGGTTGTGCGAAATGGGGGCGATATCGACGATGACCAACCACAAAGCCGCTACAATGGCAGCCACAGCAGCTGCGGCACAGGTGCGACGTAGCCACAAGGGCATCACTCTTGCCCGTTGCTTGGTGTTTGGCCCAGGCACAGCCGAGCCGCCGGCAACAGAGCGGGCAATGTCGTCCCACAGCCCCTCGGGAGCAGGTTCCTCATATTCGTTGAGCTTGTTGCTCAAATGCTTTAGCCACTGTTGGTCGTCGTTCATAATCAACTAAAAATCCATCAATATTCGTGTTTGCTAATTCAGTTCTCTAATCATTTGCGCCAGCAATAGCTTGGCGCGGTGCAGCTGCGATGCCGAAGTGCCGGGTGTGATGCCCAGCAGTGCGGCAATTTCGCTGTGGCTGCGGTGCTCAAGGGCATAGAGGTTGAGCACGGTGCGACAGCCTGTTGGCAGCTGCTTTATCAGCCCCATGAGGGTGGCGGCATCGAGATGCTCCACATCGGGGCTTTCGTCGGGGATGTCGATTTCCGAGTCGTCGATGCTCACGGTGCTTAGCTTGTTCTCGTCTTTGAGGCGCGCGAGAGCTTCGTTCACCGCAATGCGCTTCATCCACGCCTTCAGAGAGCCTTCGCCGCGATAGGAAAAATTGCCTATCGAGGAGAAAATTTTCACGAAGCTGTCGTGTAGCACGTCGCGCACGGCATCGGCATCAACCACATAGCGAGCCACTGTAGCCGTCAGCTCACCGGCATAGAAGCAGTAGATCTGCTTCATGGCATCGGCATTGCCGGCGGCTGCAAGTGTAGCAATTTGCTGCTCGTCGATGTGGCGACTACCCGTCATTTATCTTGATTTGTGATGATACAGGGTGAGCGATCAGTTGAGCAGTTTTGCAGTCATGAGGTTCTCGGTGGGGAGGTTGCCACCGGTAGCTTTGCGCGAGCAGAAGTCAAATTCCACCTTCTTATCGCCCGAGTAGGCTTTCCAGCGGAGTGTCAGCTTCACGGTCTCGCCATTGGTGTCGGGTAGGTCGTTGAGGTTGAAAGCCACGAGGGCATCGCCCCATATTCCATTCACGTCGCCATTGGCATCGTGGCGGAACTCCACTTCATAGGGGTTCTCGGGATTTACGCCTGTGATAAGGTTCACGCGGTGCATGCTGTTGCCGCCCCAGCGAGTGCGGAAACGCAGAGTGAGGTAGCCATCTTCGGCGATAGTCACCCAGTCGTTTACGATTTCCACGCAGTCGCTGCCATAGGTGGCATCGTTCATTTCAAGCAAGTCGGGCACGGGCATCTTTGTGAGGATGCTGTCGATCCAGTTGATTCTCACGGGAGTGTTGCAGCCTTTGAGGTCGCCATCGGGGAAGGCTATGAGGAAATCCTCTTTTGGCACCTCAGTGTAGTTGACCAGAGCGCGCACCTCCTTATCGTAGGGTGATTTGGTGACATTCACGGGCAAGAGCGAAATTTCGTCGGTGAGTTGCAAGAAGAAAGTTCCGTCGTCGGCAGTCTTGGCAGTCACCAGAGCGTTGGCAAATCCGTAGGTGGGATCACCTACAGCACCGATAGCTTCTTCGATGTCATCGTCGTTGCAGGCTGTGAGCATCACTGCCGCCATAGCCACCACAAGGGCACTGCGGAAAAAAGAAATAAATTTCATAGTTCTAATAGT
>JBJFEF010000161.1:0-2052 GCA_051890435.1 Muribaculaceae bacterium | reverse complement strand
TACGAGCAGGTGGCATTCCTCATCACCGATGGCAACAATCCGTTTGCCATTGCCTATTCGTTCAATAGCGACGGTGAGCCGCAAGTGGTGCGCTACAGCGCACTCAACGACAAGCGCACCGACACCTACTTCACCGGCATCAGCTCTTTTACCGCCTATCAACTGAAGGTGAAGACCAGCGACGGCAAGACGGTGACGGTTGACAAATTCAAATGATGCTGAAATTATGGATTTTCGCACTGCGATAAGAATCGAATCTCTCACTGAGCCAATCAAGCATAGCGACAAGCTGATGCTGATTGGCTCATGCTTTTCAACCAATATCGGCGAGCGACTGCGCGATGCCATGATGCCGGTGATGGTGAACCCCATGGGCACCCTCTACAACCCCATGAGCATTGCCCGTGCCGTGGAGCGCATGGTGAGGCGCAACTTGGTGACCGGCACTGAGCTGTTTAGTGCCAATGGCGTGTGGAACTGCTTCGACTTCCACTCGGCATTTTCTTCAGCCGACCAAGATGTGGCGCTGCGGCGAATGAATGACAGCATCACCGCTGCCCACGAGCACTTGAAGGAGTGCAAATGTGTGATTGTCACGCTCGGCACTGCCATAGTGTATTGGCACGACAATAAGGTGGTGGCAAACTGCCACAAGCTTCCGGCAGCGCAATTCAGCAAGAGAATGCTCTCTCTAAACGAGACTGTGGAGGCACTGAGGCAAATAGTGGAATTGCTAAGGGAAGTGAACCCGAAGATGCGCGTGATATTCACCGTGAGCCCCATTCGCCACATTGCCGACGGGCTTGCCGACAACAGCCTTAGCAAGAGCATCTTGCGCGTGGCGATAGGGGAGCTTGGAATTGACGATGTGCACTATTTCCCTTCCTACGAGATTATGCTCGACGACCTGCGCGACTACCGCTTCTATGCTGCCGACATGGTGCACCCCTCGGAGGTGGCGATCGGCTACATCTGGGAGCAGTTTAGGGCTGCCTGCATCTGCCCTGAGTCGCTCAAAGCCATCGACCGCTGCGAGCGCATGACCAAGTGGCTGCGTCATCGCTCCATGAGCGACAATACCGAAGTGGTGGCACAGCTCAATGCCGACCGACAGGCTGCCTACGCCAAGCTGCGTGCCGACTATCCCTATATTCCCGAATTAACAACTTAAAAAATACACTATTCACAAAATGAAACTCAAATTGAATCTCTTGCTATGCGCACTCTCAGTGCTGCTCTCTATGCCGCTCGCGGCTCAGGATGCCTCTATCAACCAGGTGGATACCATCGCCGTGAAGAGTGAGAAAATGAACAAAATGATAAAGAATGTGGTGATAGTGCCTGCGCAATATCACGATGTGGAGCTGCAAAATGAGCAATATCCCGTGCTCTACTTGCTCCACGGCTATGGCGGCAACTATGCCTCGTGGATTAAAATCAAGCCCGAGCTCGACGACCTTGCTTCGGAATATGGCATCATCATTGTGTGCCCCGACGGCGCAACGAGCTGGTATTTCGACTCGCCGGTGGATAAATCAATCTGCTATGAAACCTATGTGGCTAAGGAGCTGATTGACTACATCGACAACAACTACCGCACCATTCCCGAGGCTAAGATGCGTGCCATCACCGGACTGAGCATGGGCGGCCATGGCGGATTGTGGCTCGGACTGCGCCACCCCGATGTGTTTGGCTCGTGTGGCAGCACCAGTGGCGGAGTGGATTTCCGTCCGTTCCCGAAGAAGTGGAAAATACGCCTTGACCTTGGCGAATATGCCGAAAACAAGGCTGTGTGGGACTCGCACACGGTGCTCAGCCTTGTGCCGTCGATCGACAAGGACGCCGCACAGCACATCATCATCGATTGCGGCTACGACGACTTCTTCTTTGAGGTGAACAACAATCTGCATGCCGAGCTGCTCAAAGCAGGCATCCCGCACGACTATATCGTGCGCCCCGGCAAGCACAATGCCCCCTACTGGAACAACTCAATCGACTACCAGATTCTCTTCTTCGTGAAAGCCTTCCAAGGCAACTGACACTCATCGCCCC
>JBJFEF010000160.1:0-7433 GCA_051890435.1 Muribaculaceae bacterium | reverse complement strand
TGGAATACGACGGCAACTCCTACTATGGCTTCTCTGCCAACACCGACATTGTGGCTGCTTCGGCTGAGGCTTTCATCAATGCCATCAACAAATTTGTTCACTAATTCCAATTATATCTCACTATGAATACTCTTTTCGACAAAATATGGGACGCTCACGTGGTGAATACTGTGCCCGACGGACCTACGCAGCTCTACATCGACCGCCACTACTGCCACGAGGTGACAAGCCCGCAGGCTTTCAACGGTTTGCGTGAGCGCGGCATCAAAGTGTTCCGTCCGGGCAAGACGTTCTGCTCGCCCGACCACAACATTCCCACCTTGCATCAAGACCAGCCCATTGCCGACCCCGTGTCGCGCAACCAGGTGGAAACTCTCACCCGCAATGCCACCGAATTTGGCGTTACGCTTTTCGGTCTCGGGCATCCCAAGAATGGCATCATCCATGTGATTGGCCCGGAGAACGGCCTCACACTCCCCGGCTACACCATCGTGTGCGGCGACAGCCACACTTCCACCCACGGTGCCTTTGGTGCTGTGGCTTTCGGAATCGGAACCAGCGAGGTGGAGATGGTGCTCGCTTCGCAGTGCATTCTCCAACCTAAGCCCAAGACCATGCGCATCACCATCAACGGCAAGCTCCGCCCTATGGTCACCGCCAAGGACATTGCACTCTACATCATAGCCAAGATGACCACCGGTGGCGCCACAGGCTACTTCGTGGAATATGCCGGCGAAGCCATCCGCAGCCTCTCGATGGAGGAGCGCATGACCGTGTGCAACCTCAGCATCGAGATGGGTGCCCGTGGCGGTATGATTGCCCCCGACGATGTTACTTTCAACTATGTTAAAGGTCGCGAATATGCCCCCAAGGGCGACGATTGGGATAAGGCTGTAGCCTACTGGAAAACGCTCCGCAGCGACGACGATGCCGTCTTCGACAAGGAAATCTCTTTCGATGCCGCCGACATTGAGCCCCGCATCACCTTCGGCACAAATCCCGGAATGGGAATGGGCATCAACGATGCAATCCCTTCGCTCGACGCTATCGACGACGCCGGCAAGATTTCGTTCACCAAGTCGCTCCAATACATGGGCTTTGAGCCGGGAGAGAAGCTCGCCGGACACGCAATCGACTATGTGTTCCTGGGCAGCTGCACCAACGGCCGAATTGAAGACTTCCGTGCTTTCGCCAATTTCGTGAAGGGCAAGAAAAAAGCCCCCAATGTGGTGGCATGGCTCGTGCCTGGCTCGTGGAAAGTGGATGCCCAAATCCGTGAAGAAGGCCTTGATGTGATTCTCGCCGATGCAGGCTTCGAGATTCGCCAGCCCGGTTGCTCGGCTTGCCTCGCTATGAACGACGACAAAGTGCCTGCCGGAAAATATGCCGTTTCCACCTCCAACCGCAACTTTGAGGGTCGCCAAGGTCCAGGTGCTCGCACCATTCTCGCCGGCCCGCTCGTGGCTGCAGCGGCTGCCGTCACCGGAAAAATCACCGATCCACGAACTCTTTAATTTGCTATCCCGATTATGAAAGATAAATTCCAGACTCTCACCTCCACTTGCATTCCATTGCCAATGGAGAACATCGATACCGACCAGATCATCCCGGCGCGTTTCCTCAAGGCTACTTCGCGCAAGGGTTTCGGCGACAATCTTTTCCGCGACTGGCGCTTCGACAA
Source organism: Muribaculaceae bacterium (assembly GCA_051890435.1). Lineage (GTDB taxonomy): Bacteria > Bacteroidota > Bacteroidia > Bacteroidales > Muribaculaceae > CALZFJ01. The sequence continues at coordinate 5,752 of JBJFEF010000160.1, read as the reverse complement.
CGACGGTAACCCCATCAAGTCGTTTGTCCTCAACGACCCCACCTACTCCGGCTCTGTGCTCGTGGCAGGCAAGAATTTCGGCTCGGGTTCGAGCCGCGAACACGCTGCATGGGCTGTGGCTGGATATGGCTTCAAGGCTGTGGTATCGAGCTTCTTTGCCGACATCTTCAAGAACAATGCCCTTAACAACTGCGTGCTGCCCGTGGTAGTCACCGATGCATTCCTGGCTTCGCTTTTCAGCACCATCAATGCCGACCCTAAGGCTACTGTAACCATCGACCTTGAGGCGCAGACTATCACCAACAATGCCACCGGTGAGCAAGAGCACTTCGACATAAATCCTTACAAGAAAGGTTGCCTCCTCAATGGCTTCGACGACATCGACTTCCTTCTCAGCAAGACCGATGACATCGTGGCTTGGGAAAACGCACATTGATTGAAGCAAATGCAAAGAATGGATATCGCTTCTTCCATCTACAACGACATGGGGATCGACATTGAGATATTAGACACCACCTTGCGCGATGGTGAGCAAACCTCGGGGGTGAGTTTCTCGCCTTCCGAGAAGCTCAGCATCGCACGCAACATCCTCCTCGAGCTGCGGGTGCCCCGCATCGAGGTGGCATCGGCGCGTGTGTCGTCGGGCGAGAAGGACTCGGTGCGCAAAATATGCGCCTGGGCGAAGAAAAAGAAACTCCTTGGCGCAATCGAAATTCTCGGTTTCGTCGATGATGGCGTTTCGGTCGAGTGGATTAACGAGGTGGGCGGAAAGGTGATTAATCTCCTCTGCAAAGGCTCTGAGAAGCACTGCCGCTTGCAGCTCGGCAAGTCGCCCGAGGAGCATTTTGCCGATATTCGCCGCAACATCGATATCGCCACCAATGCCGGACTTGGGGTGAACCTCTATCTCGAAGACTGGTCGAACGGAATAGTGCACTCACCGCAATATGTTTACGCCATGATGGACGCACTCATCGATATGCCGGTGCGCCGTTTCATGCTCCCCGACACCCTCGGCGTGATGAATCCTAATCAGGTGTATGAATATTGCAAGCGCATGGTCACTCGCTACCCGGGCACTCACTTCGATTTCCATGCCCACAACGACTACGACCTTGCCACTGCCAACTCTTTCGCCGCCGGACTGGTGGGCGTAAGCGGCATTCACTGCACCGTCAATGGGCTTGGCGAGCGTGCCGGTAATGCCCCGCTATCGAGCGTGGTGACGGTGATTCACGATATGCTCCACAAATCCACCGGAGTGGTCGAGAAGAAAATCAACAAAATCAGCCGCATCGTCGAGTCGTTCTCGGGTGTACTCGTCCCTGCCAACAAGCCTATTGTGGGCGACAGCGTATTCACCCAATGTGCCGGTGTGCACGCCGATGGCGACAACAAGAGCAACCTCTACTTCAACGACCTGCTCCCCGAGCGCTTCGGCCGCGAGCGCGAATATGCTCTCGGCAAAACTTCGGGTAAGGCCAACATCAAGAAGAACTTGCAGTCGCTCGGTATCGACCTCAGCGACGACGACATAAAGAAGGTGACACAGCGCGTGATTGAGCTGGGCGACAAAAAGGAAATAGTCACCCCCGACGACCTCCCATACATCGTTGCCGACGTGCTCAAGCACGACATCGTGCAATCAAAGGTGCGACTGGTCAATTATGCCCTCAGCCTTTCCTACGGCTTGCGCCCTACGGCTACGATAAAGCTCGACTTCGACGGAAAGGAATATCAGCAAAGCGCCGTGGGCGACGGCCAGTTCGACGCATTCGTGAAGGCGGTGAAGAAAATCTACAAGGAAAACCTTAGCCGCAGCTTCCCGATGCTCACCAACTACATCGTCAATATTCCTCCCGGCGGTCGCACCGATGCCCTTGTGCACACCACCATCTCATGGGAGTATAAAGGGCACCAGTTTAAGACTCGCGGACTCGATGCCGACCAGATTGAAGCGGCTATCCAAGCCACCATCAAGATGCTCAACATCATCGAGCCATCCGACAATTAATTGAAAACCAAATAACAGACAGATAACTATGAACTTGAAAATCGCAGTTCTTGCCGGCGACGGCATAGGTCCCGAAATCTCAGCTCAAGGCGTTGATGTGATGACTGCCGTGTGCGAAAAATTCGGCCACAAAGTAAGTTATGAATATGCCATTTGCGGTGCCGACGCCATCGACAAGGTTGGCGACCCTTTCCCCGAAGCCACTTTCGAGGTGTGCCGCAATGCCGATGCCGTGCTATTCTCGGCGGTAGGCGACCCTAAATTCGACAACAACCCCACCGCTAAGGTGCGTCCCGAGCAAGGTCTGCTTGCCATGCGCAAGAAACTCGGACTTTTTGCCAACATCCGCCCCGTGCAGACGTTCAAGTGCCTCCTCCACAAGTCGCCACTTCGTGCCGACCTCGTTGAAAATGCCGACTTCCTCTGCATCCGCGAGCTTACCGGTGGTATGTACTTCGGCGAGAAATACCAGGACAACGACAAAGCCTACGACACCAACATGTACACCCGTCCCGAGATTGAGCGTATCCTCAAGGTGGGTTTTGAGTATGCCATGAAGCGCCGCAAGCACCTCACCGTGGTCGATAAAGCCAATGTGCTCGCTTCGAGCCGCCTATGGCGCAAAATTGCCCAGGAAATGGCTCCCAATTACCCCGAAGTCACCACCGACTACATGTATGTGGATAATGCTGCAATGCGCATGATTCAAGAGCCTCGCTTCTTCGACGTGATGGTCACCGAAAACACCTTCGGCGACATCCTCACCGACGAAGGCTCGTGCATCAGCGGCTCAATGGGCCTCCTTCCATCTGCCTCCACAGGCGAGAGCACGCCGGTGTTTGAACCCATCCACGGCTCTTGGCCGCAGGCTAAAGGCCTCAACATTGCCAATCCGCTTGCTCAAATCCTCTCAGTAGCTATGCTTTTTGAGTATTTCGACCTCAAGGAAGAAGGTGCATTGATACGCAAAGCCGTTGATGCCTCGCTCGACGCCAACGTACGCACACCCGAAATACAAGTGGAAGGCGGCGCAAAATACGGCACCCGCGAAGTCGGCGCCTGGATAGTCGATTACATCCGCCACGCCTGACCTCCCTCCCATCCACAAAAAAAGCATCTAAAAAGAGCCTGAATCAAGCGGCTCTTTTTAGATGCTTTTTCTATATCAATATATCACTGAATATCAAAAGTTGAAGCTTAGTCCAAGTCCCACATTCAACTTGGCAGCATCAACCGGAATAAACTGTTTGCTATACTTAGCAAGCAAATAATCACCACCAATAAAGAAATTCACTGCCTTGGGGTGGAAATTGACAACAGCTCCCACCGAGCTCCGCACATTCGACCATGAGCCGTTAACCGCAGCATTAAACCACTTCGAGGGACGGAAGTTGGCTGTAGCCATCAACTCTGTCCACATTTCCGGGGCACCAAGTCGCATCGAAGCAAGAAGTCCGAATGAGATTTGGTTGTTGAGCACACCATATTCTCCTGCAGCCCTTATTGTAGAATAAAGCATTGTTGTTTTTCCCTTCTTTCCGTCGGAGTTGTATTTCACCATGCTTTTAAGGCTTTCCCACACTTCATCGGCAGCATCGTCAAAGCTGTTTGAGCCATCCTGATTGTCTTCCACTGCGATATTGTCAAAACCTTCAAATTCAAAGGACTCATTCTGATTGGTGGCATAAGAGCAATTCTTCCAGTTGATGAATCCGAGATCGGTGACAGCAAGCGACACTGTGGCTTGGTCGTTGATTTTATACACAGCACCAAGATCGATAGCTCCTCCCATTCCGGCAACGCCAAAATCATCAAAATCCACGTCGGTGATTTCACCCGAAGCATCGGTAATGAGATTCATGCCTTTGCTGGCAATGAGCGAACTGTTCTGCTTGATGAGCCAACGAGCGTCCGACATGGATATTTCCACATTGTCGGCATGTGCTTCGGCAAATGCGCCTCCCAATAGCACCTTCAATTTTGCACCTACACTAAGTCGCTCATTGATTTTGCGTGCATGTCCCAGCGCAACCTCCACATAATTCAATGTTTTGGCTCTAACGTTAGAAAAATCATATTCTGTTGTACCTGTCGCATTTTGCCCGTTCTTCAAGAATTCAAAGATTGTCTTAGGCAAATACAGTCCGGTGTTGCTTCTCACCGAGATTCCCACTGTGTTCATTCCATTCCATGCCTTGAAGCCTACGGTGATGATATTCACATCAAGGTTAGCCTCAACGATATTTGTGTTTTTGAAACGTGAGAGTGCATCTTCGCTCGATATGCTCTCGTGCATGAAGGTGACCATCTCATCACCATGTGGTTGCATCACCGCACCAAGTCCTATATTGGAGTTGGCACTTATATTGAGCCCGCCAAGTGCCGGGAATGTGACAAACCCGGTGCTGTCAGCTGCATTTAGCGCCGGATTGAGTGTGTGGCGCTGGTTGTTGCCTTCAAGAAAATATGAAGAATGTAATGTCTGTGCACTTGCTGTGCTTGCAGCCAATGCAACTGCTGCAATATATATTACTTTTCTTAGATTATTCATAGTTGTAGCGTTTTATAAGGTTACTTTAATAGCATTCGGTATGCGCACAACAATATCTTTCACCTGCACATACTGATTTGAACGCAATGTGACATTGTTGCCCACATTGTTGGCATTGACAGTGTATTCTATGCGGTCAAGTCGCTTGAAATAGCCGTCTTTCACCTGCGTGAGCTTAATCGTCACAGGCGATGTGCTCACTCCACCCGATGCATCACCATTTACCACAAATTTCTCAAGATCCACCTTAATGCCATCGTCAAGAAGGTTGCCGCTTTGGTCATACAGCTTCACACCGGCTGTCATTGCTACGGGGATATCAGTCTCAACCACTGCTTCAATTATAAGATTTTTTGTATCTACCTTGTCGAGCACATCATCAAGGTCGTTGGCAAGGTCATCGATGTCGTCGCAATACTCTATCTTCATCTTTGAAAATGAAAATGGAATTGCCACGTCATAAGTCGCATCTATTTTATACTCTCTGCCAAGATTGACCAAGTCGGTATGACTTCCACTTCTTAGGCTTATGTCGGTAGGCGATGTAATGATAAAGTGATCGGGGATAAACTCAAAAAGCTTTGGAAGGTCGGTTACAACCACATCGGCACCTTGCTTGTTGCTGATGAGGATTTTGTTGCTGCCGGGATTGGCATTTATTGGCACATTCACCCTATCCGATTTCTGCCCGTCATCCTTTAGCGACTCAAAGCCGAGAGTGAGATCCCACGGCAGCGCAAGTGGATTATTAAGCGAGAGATTGAAATTCACCTCATTCGGGGTGAACGACGACGTGCCGTTCTTCAGAAAATCGGGAATATCATTGATGTCAATTGTCTCATTGATGTTAGCATCGGTATGGAACACTCCCGCAACGCCTGCAACCGTTACATCACCCTGCGACCTATTGTCGAATAATATGGTAATTGCATGTATCTGGGGCACTCCACTAATCGATATTTGCACATCAGCCGACACCGAAAGCCTCTCACTAATCACAAACGACTTGTTGCCAATCTCACCCACCACATATTGCGACTGCTTTTCATCGGGTATATCGGCATAGTCGAAAGGAATTGTCAATGTCACACTCCTGTTCTCGGCAGAGATTACGATGTCACTGCCATAGTTGTACACGTTTCCTCCACCCGAAAGATTCAGTATCTCGGGGAAGATAATCTTGAAAT